>CAZFVN010000127.1:0-15460 GCA_964522395.1 uncultured Myxococcales bacterium | reverse complement strand
CTCAGAACGACACACTCAGCGCAGAACGGGGGGTACAAAGTCAATCAGATCGGGATCAAACATCGGTGCGGTGGGGGTCTAGAACATGTCGGGTACGCACTGACCGATCATGGTGTTGCAGACTAATCCCCCGTCGCAGTCGTCGTCACTCTCGCAACCGGCAGGGATGTCCATCTTCGGAATGCAGGCGCCAAGGCCGCCCAAAGGGTTCAGGCACTCCATACCCGACGGGCAATCATCCGCGCCCAGGCACATGCCCATAAGGCAGATGGCGCTCTTGGTGGGAACTACCTTGGTGCCATCAGCCTTCAAGTTGCAGACCCCGCCGCCCAGGTCCACAGGGCAGGTGCCATCGTCCCCGCAAGCCGGCACGCCACTGCACTCCGAGGAGATGACATTTTCCATGGAATCGTCATACTTCTCCACGCAGAGGTGAGTTGCTTCACAGCCGTCGGTCATGTCACTCTGCCACTTGCAATCTGCGTCTGGCTGCTCCGCTGCCGGCACGGGCGCCAGACATGCTCCCTTCTTGCATTCCTGAGTTACCGCGCAGTCGCCATCGGACGTGCACCCTTGTGGCACCTTGGGTACGCATTTGCCATGAATTGCGAACTCATCGTCGAGGCAGTACTGGTCGCTAGCGCAGTCGTTGCCTGACAGGCAGCCGTTGACGCAAAGGCCGTTGAAGCAATACTGGCCATCTACGCACAACCCGCCGCACATGTCCGTCGGTTGTTCACTGTTGACGGCGTCGCCATTATCGTCCTCGCTGTCGCCGCTGTCGCACGCCGCTATTCCAACTGCTAGAACCAGAACAAAGAGCACTGCAAGCAACTTCTTCATGGTGTTTCCTCCACACGTTGACAGAAAATGGGTAGGCCAGAGGGACCAGACCCCTTTCAAGCGGCGCATTATACGAGGGGGATTCGTTGATATTCAACAAAATTGCGAAACTAAATTGTGCGAAGCGTCAACGGGCCCTTTTGAACCTCTTACGAAGCTGACTTGGCGAGGGAACTGCCTCCTCGATGGTCTCCTCGGGATAGACGATCGAAGAGAAAGCGTAGGCGTGATAAACGAGTATTCCATAGTAGACAGTGAAGAGAACGAAGATGGAGACAACGGCAATCCGCTTGTAGCGCAGACGCCAGAGAAGATAAGAGCCCATAGCAACCAGGGCCAGCTTGACGCCCATGAAAACGACGGGGTCAACTTCGATAAGGTGGTCCATTATTGGATTGGCCTCTGAAGCGTGGCCAGAGAAGACCCAGAAGATAGTGAGCACTCCGTCAATTGCGTTGATTACGAAGATGAGCCCGATGATCCATTTGAGCCACTGAAACTGTCTTTTGGTGCCAACTTTCATTGTTCAGGAACCCAGCATGTTAAGACCAGACAGATTGTACGGAATTCCGAGGAGGGCAGCAATCGTAGCACCGATGTCAGCGAAGGTGTCCCGGGTTCCCAGCGGCTTGCCTGCAGATAGCCCCGGCCCATACAGCAGCGCCGGAATGTACTCCCGCGTATGGTCTGTGTGGCTGGCATGAGTCGGGTCGCAGCCGTGGTCTGCGGTGATGATCAGCACATCGTCTTGCCCCATTTGCCCCAGTAGTTCACCAATGGCCACGTCGGCTTCCTCAAGCGCTTTGCCGTAACCTTCCGGGTTGCGCCGATGGCCAAAGAGCATGTCAAAGTCCACCAGATTCACGAAGAGTAACCCGGGGTCCATGGTTCGATGAATGGCGAGGGTATGCTTCATCCCGTCTTCGTTGCCTTCGGTATGGACATTGCTCGTTACCCCACGACCGGCGAAGATATCCTCGATCTTCCCGACGCCGTAGACAGGGACTCCTGCTGATGTCAGCAAATCCAGGACGGTGTTCCCCGGTGGCTCCATACAGAAATCCTTGCGATTGTACGTGCGCTGGAAGTTACCCGGCTCCCCGACAAAGGGACGAGCGATTACCCGGGCCATATGATGCTCGTCCAGCACCTCCCGAGCTGCCCGGCAAACCCGGTACAATTCCTCCAGCGGCACGACTTCCTCATGGGCGGCAATCTGGAAGACGGAGTCTGCCGAGGTGTAGACTATCAGCGCCCCACTCTTCATATGTTCCGCACCATAGTCATTCAGGACGTCAGTGCCGCTGTAAGCGCGATTTACTATCCAGGAGTGGCCGGATTTGGCTGCGAATGGCTCCATGATGGCAGGCGGAAACCCCTCCTCGAAGATGGCAAAAGGACTCTCTGAGATGTGGCCTGCGAGTTCCCAATGGCCAGTCACCGTGTCCTTGGCAGCCGACGCTTCCTGCAGTCGTCCCCAGGACGCAGTCGGGGCACTGACTGGGGGTACACCGGCGACCTTCGTAATATTGCCCAATCCCAGCTTTCCCAGAACCGGCAGAACGAGTCCGCCGCAATGAGCCGCAGTATTGGCGAGGGTGTTGGCCCCGGCATCCTGGAACTCAGCGGCATCGGGCATCTCCCCGACGCCGACCGAATCGAGTATCAAGAGAATCACTTTGCGCTTCGCTACCATCGGCTGCTTATCCTCCGGAATAGAACCGTCAACGCGGGTTCGGACGGTCTCTCTACTGTAGAGGTTGGCCCCCTTTTTTGCAACGGTCGGAGCGCACCGTACAATGGAAGTGAACCTTAGCCTGAGGTCTCTCCATGCGTTGGCTCGTTATCCTCCTGGTTGGAACATTGGCGCTGAGTGGTTGTGCTACCACCAGCAATCGGGAAGAGGGCAAGAAGGGGGCCAGGAAGAGCGCTTCCAAAAAGGAAGTTGCCAAGCGGGTGAAAAGGGCAGGTCAGGCCAAGAGCTCAAACGTCCCAAAGACGTACAAGAAACGGGAAACCGCTTGCCAGAAATATTCAGATGCCATTGCCAAGGTTGCCAAGAAGCACGGCCTTGAGCCGGAACTCGTAATGGGCGTGGTCAAAGTTGAATCGAGTTTCAACCCCAAGTGTAAGTCGAGGGTAGGGGCCCGCGGTCTAATGCAGGTTATGCCGAGAACCGGAAAGCACATGAAATGCGATTCCGACCTCCACGACCCCGATGCCAACCTCGAATGTGGCTGCCGCGTTCTTGCCCGATACCTCAAATTGTATGACGGTAACGTCATCTACGGCCTCTCCGCATACAACGCCGGGCCCGGGAATTCCAACCCGTCAGCCAAGGGCAAGTACCTCCCATTCAATTTCAAGTACGTTGAAAAAGTACTGCGCTGGCGCAATGTCTTCGTGCGATTCGGTTGCCGGTAGGGCGCTGTTTGATGCAATGCGTGAGCATCTCGACCACAGGGGTACCCACGGCGGCAGGCGCCTGCGGCGCCAAGCAGTGGACCGCGGGTCTGCCCCTATAGCTCCTCCGGTATGAACCCGTAATAACGGCCCATCCAGTACGCCAGCAGATAGTCAGATGGATGGCGGATGACCCATGGCGCTTCACTGCATGAGTGGCGTCCAAATGGGTTGCTCCACCAGGTGAATCCGCTCGCACACCGGTCCTTCACTGGGATGGCAAACTCAGCCAAGGAGTTGCCCAGCCTGCCCTCACAATAGTGCGGGTACAAATCAGCCGGGTTTTTCTGCGATTGGCTCTTCGACGCGGGGAACTGCTTGAGCTGACAAATGCCCTCCTCCACCGCTTCGTAGGCGGGGCCGTCACTCAGCGGTCCGAGCTTCTTGTGCGCCGCCCACATGAAGTTGTACCAGGTGTTGAGCTGGTTCAGGCCAGCCTTCGGGTTTTCCGCCCGCATCACTCCCACGTCAAAAACGTTCTGTACAAACTCCCTCATTGCCGGGTCCCACTCGAACCAGATGAGACTGAACATTCCCGAGTGCAGCATCGCGTGGTTGTTGAAGTTGCTCTTGCACCCGTCCGAGCCCATGAAGTGCAGGAGGGTGTTCGTGTAATCGGTAAAGGGTACCGGCTTCTCTAGTGGCCAGGGCAGGCACTCGGCAGGTCCTCCTGATTGCAGGAGGCACTGGTTGTAGAACTCCATGAGATCCGCTCTGCCGCTGACCACCGCTGCCATGAGCACATAGTCCATTGAGAGCAAAGCCAGATACCCCGGTGGGTCGGCCATCGACGTCGGGTACATCAAGCCATGTTCGGTGATTCGCTGGTCCCAATCGACGAAGGTCAGGTGGTTCACCATCAGGTGTTCACCCACCTGTTCAATGAGGTCAACCGCCGTTGCCCTGATCTCCGGATCATTCACCAGCATGGCAATGGCCCCTAGACCGAACATGTGCCCTGCATACTCGTCTTGGGAGACGTTGTCGAGCCAACACCACCCCGCGTATTTCTCCAGGCCGCAGTGGGTTGTGCCTGTCCACTGTTGAGTCTGGTTGTCAACCACCCAGACGCAGCCGTCCTCCTCTATTTTGACCCACTGGTTGTCGTCCTTTTCCACATCAACTTCGTACTCTTTGTCCTCTGCAGGACATCCAATACCCGGTATGTTCGGTGGGATGAACTGTCTCGTGAAAATGCCTGGCACCCCCGTGATTTCCATGCGTGTGACCTCTCCTTCCATGGTCAGGCGAAGGTTCTCCAAGGCGGCCGGTGAGTCGGTTACCGCGAAGCGGTACGCTTGCGAGGCCATGTAGAGGGCGTTCCACAAACCGTCGTTTTCCCCGGTGTGCCATTGGACCACATCCTCGTGGGTAGCGATCGCTTCTGGCACGCCAGAATCGTAGCAGGGCGCATCCTTCCCGGGCGGGCACGGGACCTCTAGCTGCGCCAGATTGATGGACATTATCCACTTCAGATCGGGGTGGATGTGAAGTCGGGGGGCAATCTCATCATAGTACGCAGCCTTCTCTGCCAGCGACTCAGTCGTTCCATTGCCTTCGTCCGGACAGGTGCTCCACTCCGGAGCTCCGTAGCGCCATGGTTCTACGCACTCTCCTTCTTCGCAAACGCGCCCTTCCTCTACCATGCAGTGGGTTTCGACGAAGTTGCCCTGGTCACAGCGACGAAGCACGTATCCATCTTCGGAGCAGGTCCACTCTCCTTCAGTGCATGCCCGCAAAGGCCCCTTGTCCAATGCCACATCTTTCGAATCCGTTTCCCGCCCCACTTCGGCCTCAATACGCGTATCGGGAGTCGTCGAATCGGGACTGTCAGATGATTGGCACGAGAGGAGCAGAAGCGCGGCCCAAAGGAGCTGACAACGGTATGCGGTCATGGCTCTTCCCCGGTTGCGAGATCAATTCTTGATACAGACCGTGAGAATATGGTCACTGCCGCCCCAGGCGTTGTAGGTCGTGGAGTTTTGCACCCCCGCCTTGCAGGCGTGGTCAACCATGCCGTTATTGTTCTGGTGGGGGTAAGTGCTGTGCCCGTGCCAGCAGCCGTAAGTCTTGCCCCCGGAGTTGAATAGATTGTGGCACGGTGTGCCGGCGATGTTTCCGGGCGGATTCTGAGGGACGTAACAGAGCGTCCAACCCGACTTCACTTGTTGCGGGTCCTTGCTCAATTTGTTCCCGCAATCGCCACTGAGGGTACCGGCGCATACTCCCGCCTGGCATTTGTCGTTTGAGGTGAGGGGGTTGCCGTCGTCGCAGCTCTTGCCGTTGTCATTGACGTGCAAACAGCCCTGGTCCGCATCACAGGAATCGGTGGTGCAGACGTTCTGGTCATCGCAGTCCGGCGGATTGCTGCCGACGCAGGCGCCAGCGCTGCATTTATCAGTCTGAGTGCAAGCGCTGGAATCATCGCAGTCGATGCCATCGTTATTGGCGTTGACACAGCCGTTGTTCACGTCGCAAGAGTCGGATGTACAGATATTACCGTCGTCGCAGTTGGGGGCCGCGCCACCAAGACACTCTCCTTCGACGCAGGCATCGTCCAGAGTACAGGCGTCCGCATCGTTGCAGCTACCGTCGATGGGGTCGTGGCGACACCCTTCAAGCGGCAGACAATAATCCTTCGTGCAAACGTTCACATCGTCGCAGTCAGTAAGCGTCGTGCCAATGCAGAGGCCCGCAGCGCAGAGGTCATTTTCGGTGCACGGGTTGTTGTCGTCGCACCCCCCTTCCTGTGGAGCGTGAATGCACTTCCCATCGAGGCAGGAATCCGCGGTGCACGGATTGTCGTCTTCGCAATCTACCGAGAGGCCTGGTTCGCAGAGTCCCAGAGCGCATTTGTCGCCGGCCGTGCAGGGGTCTGAGTCGTCGCACCATGCCGTATTGAGCGCATGGGCGCAGCCGCCCACCGGATTGCAGGAATCGGTGGTGCAGACATTCTCATCGTCGCAATCAGTCATGGTCAGGGGTTTGCATTCACCCGCGACGCAGGTGTCCTCCGCAGTGCAGGGATTACCGTCGTCGCATTCCCCGGCAAAGGGATTATGCTCGCAAGCTCCCAGGTCATTGCAGAGGTCTTCGGTGCACGGATTGCCGTCGTCGCAATCAAATTGGAGTCCTGGTTGGCATGCACCCTCCGCACAGTGGTCATTTAGCGTGCACGGGTTACCGTCGGTGCAAGCCACGTCAATGTCTTCGTGCTGGCATCCCCCCCCGGCCAGGCAGATATCTTTGGTGCATGGATTGGCATCATCGCAGTCAATAGTGCCTCCGCCCAGACATTTGCTATTGCTGCAATGATCGTCCGTGGTGCAAGTATTGAAGTCGTCACACTCAGCGTTGTTGGCGTTGTGGTAACAGCCCAGGTCTCCATCGCAGAAGTCATCGGTACAGACATTGCCGTCGTTGCAAGATTGGGTCTCACCGGGAACGCAGCTACCCATCACACAGCTATCCCCCAGCGTGCACTTGTTTCCGTCCTCGCAGGCGTTGTTGTTGATCTGGTGCGAACAGCCGGCCAGGGGAATGCAGAGGTCATCGGTACATGGGTTGTCGTCGTCGCAATCTTGTGGGGCCGTTCCCACGCAACTACCACCAGAGCACATATCCTGGAGAGTACAGGGGTCCTGATCGTCGCACGGCTCTATGTTGTTAGTGTGAAGGCATCCCTTAAGCGGGCTGCAGATGTCATCGGTACAGGGGTTGGAATCGTCGCATGCGAAGGGCTCTCCTGACAGGCATTCGCCCTCCTGACAAAAGTCATTGTAGGTGCACAAATTGCCATCGTCGCAAGGTGCCGAATTGAACTCATGAACGCATCCTTCGTCCGGCTGACAAGCATCGGTAGTGCACATATCGCCATCATTGCAATTGAGCGGCGAGCCCCCTTGACAGAGTCCCTCCTGGCACGTTTCACCGTAAGTGCACTGGTTACCGTCTTCGCAAGCGAAGCCGCCGTTGGCCGCAACAGTTTCGCACATCCCGTTTTGGGACTTGCATTGCGATTTCAAGCAACTGGCGTTGATACCGGTAGGTGGAGCACACTCGACCACTGAATCGGAGTCGATTACGCACTGGAACTGCACTCCCTTCTGGACGCAGATGAGAGTGCCGTTGCACATGTTTCCATCTTCGAACTGGCCACAATCGGAATCAGTTTCACACTCACATTCCACCGGAGTGCCGGCACATTCACCCGCCGCACACGTATCAGCGATTGTGCAGGTATTGCCGTCGTCGCAGCCACCGTGATTGTCTTCGAAGAGGCAGCCGCTAAGTCCGTCGCAGGTGTCATCTGTGCAGGGGTTGTTGTCGTCACACGCAATGAGCGAACCGACACACGTTCCGTCATCGCAATGGTCAGTGATGGTGCAGGCGTCGCCATCGTCACAATTGGCTCCGGTCAGAGGCTCGAAGAGGCACCCCGCTTCGCCTTCGCAACTGTCCGTCGTACATTCGTTGCCGTCGTCGCAGCTAGCTTCGTCCACCGTGCCGTCACAGTTGTCGTCTACGCCGTTGCAGCTTTCCTCTGAAGGTACCGGAGCATCGCATTCCGACAGGCCTGCCTCTAGACAGACCCGCTTGCCACTGCATTCACCCCACTCGTTGGCGACGGTGCACCCGGTGAAGAGTCCCAGGTCTACCGCTTTCTGGCTACACGGACAGATGCCAGTATCGGCGACGCACTGTGAGGTGCTGACGCCATCGACTGTTTCTGTGGTTAGACATGAAAACCCCCAGGGGCAGGTCGGGTCGTCGCTGGTTGGGTCGCACTGACCCCCGCAAAAGCCCATCCCTGATCCGTAGTCAACGCAGACATCTTCCGTGCCCTCCATTCCCTGGCAGTCATCGCTCTTGGTGCATGGGCGACAGAGGTTGGCGTGGTCGGAGACACAGATGAAGAGGATATCGGGACCTGCCCCCACCTGGCTGCAGGTCCATCCGTCGGGGCAATCCTCCTGGCACGCTTTTGTGCAAACCCCTTCGCCAAGATGGCTGACGCACCAGCCAGATAGGCACTCCGAGTTGTCCACGCAGGGGTCCAGGAAACAACCTTCACCGGCGAGGCATTCCTCGGGAATGAAGCTATCGGTGGATTCGATATCTTCGGGAACAAACGAAATCTCGCTGTCAGCCACGATTTGAGCGTCCGAACCGGTGGTCACATCCACCGCTACCACCTCCTGCGTAGCGTCGCTGGCAATGTCGGTCAGACCGATAGGATCGGTGCTCGTGGAGCAGGCTGAAATAACGAGCAAACAAGCTAGAATTCTGTTTCTATTCATGGAGTCACCTTTCTGTTGGCGGTGCCAGCATACCAGAAGTGACGTGGTGTTGGTAATCGGAATGGGGTTAATTGGGAATTACAAACACCGCCCCCCACTGGCACAGCAACGAACATCATGGTAATCTGCGTCCATCGAGTAATGGGAGAAAGGATGAAAGGACTGAGAACGAGATGGCTCTTGCTTTCCTTGCTGCTCTTCATCGCCTTGGTGGCCTGCGATTCTGAGAGCGCAGATTTGCCTGACAATGAACTGCCATGTCCTGCTTCTAATCAGGCCTGCGACCCTTTAACTGACCGGGCTACCGAGACTACAGTCGAGCCGGTTCTGGCGGTGGGTGAGGCAGATGATGGCACGCTCTATGTGCTTTCTGGCGGCGACTATTTAGCCGAGGAGAAAGTTTTTGTCTCCGCTGGCGATGTTCTCATTCGGAAAGAAGTCCTGGGAATGGGTATCATGGGTCAGGCAGATGGTGGAGAGCGCTATGCGGTGACCTTCCTCGACGCCGAAATTGATCGAAAACTGATTGTCGTTTTGAGCGCCGAAGATGTCGAGAGCATGAAGGTCTGCGAAGGTGACGAAGTTTTCATGTCCAAAGGCGAAGACCCCCCCGAGGAACTCTGTGAGCAACTCACCCTGGTAGGCAAGGAAGTTCTGAGCGGTTACCAGACCGAGTCTCTTCCGGGCACGATGTTGGTGGAATACAACGTCGAGGTGGCCGACGGGACGTGGATCATTGTCGTTGTGCCGGAGCACGACTGGGGCTATGAAGATTTTCGCCTGTTCTGGGGGCCTCCGGGAGACCTCGTTGAGCAGCAGGTCCTCAATGTGGTGCGCTTCTCAGACGGCGGCACCACTGACATCACCTTCAAAGGATGTCAGGGAATCGGCTTCGTCCATCTCAACAACTCCTTAACTGGTTATGATGGCATCGATTGGAGCGGCAGCTTTCTCCACCTGGGAGGTGAGGGCGGCGAAGACATTGACGTAACCCGGCTGGGGAGCGACACCTATGATCCTACTGGCAAGACCTATCATTGCCTGGAGGCTTCGTCCAACTAGAGGATACCATGCAAACAGCAATGAGAATCTCCATCGGCTTGATTCCCCTTCTGCTCCTCAGCTCTGCTGTCATGGCCTTCGACAAGGAGTGCCTGAGTGACGGTGACTGCTCGAGCGACCAGGTCTGTGTGTGGAACGACTGCGAGTCGCTCAAGATATTCTGCTCCTCGGATGCAGACTGCGATTCGATGGAGACCTGTGAAGAGCAATGCGTCTTGTGGGACTTCAACACCCAGCAATGCGGTAGACACGCTCGGGCCTGCAGATTCAATCCCCAGCAAGTGGAGCCTACTCCCGAGTGCTACGCCTTCTGCTCGCGACTGGCCCCATGCTACGACCACCCCTCAACCTCCACCATGCAGGTTTGCGAGATTGACGGGGAGTGTGAAGACCCGGTTTCCGAGCAGGACTATCACAAGGACAAGAGCCTGAGCTGTCGCCTGGACTGTTCAGAGTGGGTCGCCGGGCCGGAACCTCTCGCCTCCAACTTCGCCGCCCTCGTCAATTGTGGCCTTCAGACGTCGTTGGGCACCTGCGGTGACGTCTTCGACGAGTGCAATGAAGAAGCGCTCGCATGCTTCGGCCCCGGGGTTCTCTCGGGGAGCGGCTTTATGGATACCAAGAAGAACAGTTCATCTCTCCTCGCCTCGGGCGGAGGTGGCAGTGGGGGTTGCTCCGCCAGCTCGGCAGAGCGCCGCCATGGCGGGTTCTTCCTGCTCTTCATGGTCGGCTTTGTCGCCCTTTTGGGATGGCTGCGACGGCGTGGTTTGACGCGGTGTTTGTGAGCGGATTCCTGGCTAGATTGAGTTCCAGAGCTGAAGAACCCGTCCTACACCTTCCTTCGCCAGGCCATGAGTAGTGCCAATGCCGCGATTCCCAGACACGCATTGGGAAAGAACCTGCCGCCGCAGCGATAGAGCGTATCCCCCTGTAGCAACGGCACCGCGGCAACGAAGGTCTCAGGCCCATGGAGGTCGGTCATGTGCTCAATCTCGCCGGTCGCCGAAACCACGCCGCTGATGCCCGTGGTAGTCGCCCGTACCAGGGCTCGCCGCTGCTCCACCGCCCGAAAAGTTGCAAGTACGAAGTGTTGATAAGGTTCGTTGGTCTTGCCGAACCAGGCATCGTTAGTGAGGTTCAGCAGTACTTCAGCCCCCTGGGCAACCACGGCATCGGTGTGGGCGGGAATGATGTCCTCGTAACAGATGAGGATGCCCAGCCGATGTCCTTCGAACTCCAATGGGGCCTGCCGGGGACCGGGGGTGAAGCGGCCAGAGTCCGGGGAGAGGTCGTAGAGTTGAGGAAAGACGTCACCAAAGGGAATATGCTCGCCAAAAGCCAGCAGATACTGCTTGTCGTATCGTCCGAGGACCTCACCTTCCCCGTCGACCAGAAAGGCGCTGTTGTAACGCTGGTTCTTCAGACTGTTGGGCTTTTCGATCTCCTTGAGAGTACCGGAAGTTGCCCCAAAGAGAAGGGGAGTGGAGAAGCCTCTAAGCACCGCATTCTGGTCACGTACCGGTGACTCTTCCCCTTCGTTAACCGCATCAGGAAAGCCGCGGCTGGTGGGCAGTGGATCGGTTGACCGGTAGACGGCGGTGGTGTCGGCCGGGAGCCACCAGTAGTGGCGAGAGAGCGGCAGACCGACCAGCACGTCGGGCGGGGCGGAATCCTGTGATAGAGGTTGAGTCAGTCTCCTCCTCGTATCAACCGAGAACCACTCACCATCGTTTGTAGCTGCCAGACATTCCCCGGGGGCTGCGCAAGCGACGCGGGCGATGGCAGCTCTCTCCCGAAGTGCCTGAAGCTTGCCATCTCTCAGGGTGAAGAGTCCCTCCGTGGTTGCGAACAAAGTAGTGCCGAGCCCGTCCGCCGCAGCGTCCTTGACCGTGCCTCGCAGCGAATCGTGGGCTGGCTCAATCCGCAACGGTTGGCCATTGTCAAAGATGGCCCTCGTCCCGCGCTGCGAAACGAGTGTCCCGCTCTGGCCAACCTGGACGCCCTTGAGCCACCGGTCATTTGGCGTCTTCTGCATGGCGATGATGCCGCGGCTGACATCGCCGATGGCCACCCGGTCATCGCTGCCCACTACGAATCCCGTCAGTCCTGACGGTGCCAGTGAACGCCAATTAGTACTCTGGTCGGTCTTCAGTTTTACCCATCCCTTGGGGCTGCGAACCAGAATAGTACCGCGGTTGCCCGCGGCAAAGATGAAACACTGGTCAGAAGAGGTGTCGCGCAATTCCGCACCGCCCTGGCAGGCCACCGCCATCGCGTGCAGGTCTTCTGTGGAGCCACTATCTTCCGGCAGCAAGCTTCCTTTCTCCACTTTCCAGAGTGCCCCACCAACTCCGCTCAGGAACGTGCGGGATTCCCCTCCCGATATCCCTCCGAGTGCGGTGCTCATCAGCGGCTCACGACTCAGGAACGCGCCCCTGGCGCCAATTCGATGGAGTTCCTCTCCCGCCCCAATCCACCGACTCTTCCAGGTCCGTGCATAGGTGGAGAGGGCCGGAAAGTACGTGCTCTCCGGCCAGATAAGAAGGTCTACGTCCCCCTCTTTCAAAACGTCCACTGACCACTGTTGAAGCGACAGGATGTTCCATTTCAAGATGTCCACTGGTGAGGTTTCCTTTGGAAAGGAATCCTGCTGCTCCTCGAAGATGGGGATTTCCGGTTCGATGATGCCAAGTTTGAGTTTATCGGCCGAGTCGACCTGCGCCCTCACCTGTTCTACTCTAACGGCCCCATAGACGAGGGTCAGGGAGAGTACCACCACGGCGGTCAGGGGAGGAGCAATCATAGCCTTGATAGAAACGGCGTATTGCCTGTTCCGCACGTCCGACCAGAGTCGAAACAAGACTCCGTTTACGAGCACCAACAGGAAGGTCAGGGAGCTGACCCCAAGGAGATCGCAAACCTGGATGAGCCAGATGAGTTGGTATTGGCAATTGCCAAGGAACCAGGGGAAGAGGATAGGGTGGAAAGCCTCGAATGCGGTGTAGACGAATGGGAGGACAAGCCAAAGTGACCAGTTCAACTTCCGATTGATATAAGTCGATAATGCAACGGCCCCACCGATGGCCACCCCCTGCCAGACGGAACCCACGAAGATGATTGGCACCGATACGACCATGGGTAGATGGCCGAAGCGGTGGAGCATATTGACCATCCAGAAGAATCCGACGAAGTTCGCCGTTGTGCCAGCCAATAGAGCCAGCCTGAAGACCCTCCCGGCGGGCATATCCCGGGTCGCCAGCAGCAAAGGCACGAGGGCGAACCAAGCGAGGGGCCAGATGTCAAAGTGGGGGAAGGCGAAGGCAATTAGCAGACCACTACTACACGCAGCAATCCGATCCTTCCAACCATGCCGGAGCCACTTCTGACACGCTTCAATACCTCTATTCATGCCGTCTTGACCTTGATGCGGTGGTGCAAGTTCTTCACCGCCAACGGGAGGGTGCCCGGCTGCTCTCCATCTACATCGAGGAGGACCTTATCATCGCTGGTGGCCATGATGGATGACGCCTGGGCGAACTTCACCTTCGGATTGGAGAGATGTTTGCCCTTGTAGATGGAAGAACCGAGTCCGGCGAATTGGAAGGTGTTCATATCAACGAAGCTGACGATGTCGAAGAGGCCGTCGTCAGGCTCGGCGTCGGGGGCTACATACATCCCGCCCCCGAAGCAACGACCGTTGCCGATCGCTACGTTGTGAATTGCCAGTTCCTCGGGCGGTCCGTCGTCCAGTTGCAGCGTGATCTTCTGCTGTCGAAAAGCGGCTAGGGCTTTTAGTGTGGCGACGAAGAAGGAAGCCTTGCCGCCCAAAATCTTGCTCGAAGTGTTCACCTTCTCGTCCACCAAACCGCCAATCCCAAAACTGAGAATGTTGATGAAATAGCCGACCTTCGATACTCCGGAGTGGGCCAGGTAGGTGAATCTGCCCACGTCGAAGGGGCGGGTCGCTCGACCGACGAGAGTGTCGAGGGCAGCAAAGGGTCCCTTCTCAAGCCCCAGAGTGCGACGGAAATCGCCTCCAGTGCCGCTTGTGACCACGGCCAGGACCCCGTCAGGGTTGATGGGTCGGTAGCCGTCGAAGAAGCCGTTTGTCACCTCGTTGTGGGTGCCGTCTCCGCCCACTGAAATGATCATCTCGTACCCTTTGGCCAATGCCTCACGGGTCAAACCGGTCCCCTCACCAGAGCAGGAGGTGAAGTGGTGGTCGAAGGTGCCGATACGTTCTCTTATGGCCTCGGCCAGGGACTCCCACTGCTGTCCGGTCTTTCCGTTACTGGAGTTGGGATTGACGATGACGCAAGTCTTGAAGCTCTCCTCGCTCATGGCTCCACCTCAGCCAATACTTCCAGTAAGTGGCGTACCGGCAGGCCGCCTTCCAGTTGCCTGAGTTGCGAACGGCATTGGGCGCAAGCAACTATCATCTCTTCAGCCCCGGTTGAGACCGCTTCATCCATAAGCGCGGCAGCGATTTCACCGGCTACCTTCGGGTCCACCTCTGGGACGGGGTAACCACCACCACAGCAGAGTGCGCGTTCCCGTTTGTAAAGCATCTCGACTGCCCTCGAATTTGTCGCCCACTTGAGGATATCACGCGGTAGCTGATAGAGGCCCAGGTGGCGCCCGAAGTTGCAAGGATCATGGTAGGTCACCTTGCGGTCATAGAAGCCGGCACGGCCAAAATCTATCCGGCGCCCAAGAAACTCAAGGAGGGTGGCGTATTGTTTGTCGAGGTGGAGGCCAGCTTCCGGCCACCGCAGCCGTACGAAAGAGGCGCAGTGCGGTGATGCGAAGACGACTTTCGTGTACTTCTGGAATCGTTTGCGATTTGTCTTGGCCGTCTGCTCGGCAATGTCATGATGGCCCAGCGCATAGGGATGGTGGCCGCATTCCAATACCGAGTCCCGCGTGACGCCTACCACCAGGTCCCCCAGTCGGTCGAGGGTACGAAAGAGTGCTTCGAGGAGATCAGTACCATCCTCCTGCAGCATCTCCATCCCCGGCACTAGCAGAGCCTGGCATTCGTCGACCCGACGCCATGACGGAGCAATTCGCCGAAGCCTCTCCCAAGCCGCTTCCTCATCATAGTTGCAAGATTCTGCGGGTACCAGATGGCCTGCCTGTCGAGAGAGCTCGATTCTAGCTGCGGCAAGGCTTGACGGAACGTTAATACGGTGGTCGCAATTCTCGCGGCAGGCCAGGCAATCGAGGCAGTAGTGGGCCGGTGCCAGGGTGTTGATAGTCGGTTTCACCAGACCTTTTTGCAAGCGCCACACGGACAACTGCTTGCTCTGGGGACTGAGCCCGGCGTTACCGGTTGCCCGACCCACAGGGCACCTGGAGAGGCAGAGGGTAGGGCAGTAGACACAACACTCAATATCTTTGCCGGCGGGCGTCCTTAGCATCTCATCCCTCCTGGTCCCAGACCCGTGGCGCCCACGAGAATATTCCGGGCGGGTCGAGCTGACGAGCAGCCTCCTTGAGGAGCCAATCACCATCGGTCGATGCGTAGTGTGCGTTCTTCTCTCGGGGCTCGTCCCCGCTATGCTCCATGGTCACACAAGCCTGATTGTGGGCAAATCCCCTGATCCGCAGGTGCCGTGGATTTGGAGAACTCGTCTCCAGCTCTTCGACCAGTTTGGAGATTCCCTGCCGGTCGGCGAAGAACTGAGAACGGGCGTCGGGCTCAAATCGGCAGGTGTTCTCTAGCCCGAGGAGTACCTCGTAGGGAATGTCAGTTGCAGTAGCGGATTCGCCAAAATGCTTGCGGACCAGTT
>CAZFVN010000126.1:6255-15528 GCA_964522395.1 uncultured Myxococcales bacterium | reverse complement strand
GATGGGGCAAAGCTTGCAGGCTGAATTATAGGCTAGTGGCGACGGCTTCTCGCACCATTCGTCTCGGATGGACCAGATGGACTGGATGGACCAGATGGACCAGATGGACCAGATGGACTGGATGGACCAGATGGACTGGATGGACCAGATGGACCAGATGGACTGGATGGACCAGATGGACCAGATGGGCTGGATGGACCAGATGGACTGGATGGACTTAAAGAGACGGTCTCTTCGTTCATAGTCCATCCCACCGCAGGACCGCGCCCCTCGTGTCATCCCGAACGAGGCGAAACCGAGGAGGGATCTCCGGGTGGTTCAGCAGTGACGAAAGAAAGTGACGGGTGGTACCAGGAGATCCCTCAGTCGGGGCCATGCCCCTCCCGCGGGATGACACATGAAAGTGTAGTATGAGAACTACAGGTCGATTTCTTGCTGTCCGAGCACCAGCGAAACCTTGTTGTCACCATTCACTGCGCGGATCTCTTCGAGAAGACTTGCTGGATCGACCTTGCGACGGAGGACAACCGAGTAAATCAGTTCTTGTAGCGTGCCTTTGCGTACGGTCTCTACGGAAATGAGATTGTAGCTGGCAAGCCGCTTGTCGAACAACTCGGCGACCGTCTCTTCATAGTTGGTCCCCTCAGGCATACGCACAATGAGAATTCGCTCTCGGATCACTTTGGCAAAGAGGTTGAGCTTGTCCATCACAATCACCGCACCAGAGAGCGCGAAGGTAGCGAAAATGGCCAACCGGTAGAAACGCGTACCACATGCCATCCCAATGGCCATCACCAGGAAGACGAAGCCAATATCCTTGGTCTCCTTCACCGCGTTCCTGAAACGAATGATGGAGAGGGCCCCGACCAGCGTGAATGCGCGGGCGATATTGGAGCCAATGACCAACATGATAAAGGCAATCACAGTCCCCAGGATCACCAGCGTGTGCACATAGGACTGCGAGTAGGAGATCCCCTTGTGAGTAAACCGATAGACCCATCCCACCATCAGGCAGAGCACCAGACTGAGGCCGAACACCATCGCCACATCAAGCATCGTGAAGGTGCTGGTCAGGTCTTCAAACTGGCTAAGTTGTTTGAGCAGCTCATCCATAGAGATTCTCCTTGTGCCGCCAGGCATATTCGAAACGATTCAATCCATGCTTAAGGGACGCGCAGTACTTGCTGACGCGCTGGGTCTGGCACTGATGCTTGGCCAGCACCGAAACCATCCAATCGGGAATCCGCTCATTCACCTTCACTTCCAGAATGAACCAATCGGGTGGTATGAAGTAGTGATTGTTAGCCGGTGCCTTGACATCCAGTGCATGGACCCGGCCCTGAAGCTGCATATCAAAAGTAACGCGCATGCCCTGCTCGAAGCGGCCGCCCATGAAGGCCTGCCGTCGATAGCTGACCATACATTTGGGGCGCAAGTTGGCCACTCGAACCATGTAGAGCATTTCCGAAGCCGCAGCCTGGTCAAGCTCATCAAGGTGGGAGGGGTCGAAATCACCTTCGCACAGCGAATACGCCTGTTCCAGAGGCAGGTTCAGCCGTCTCTTCTGCACCGTGCGATTGATCCGCTGCTTGATCTCACAAAACCCGGTTTCCACCTGCTCGATATCAGTGCCAGGGTAGATGCGCAAGCGCAGCTTTCGTCGATACTTCAGCCCCTCCACCTTGGCCCGATAGCACTGGTGGTCGGGGCTGTCATAGTAGAGGCTTACGACCCGGTAAAAACCATCCTTGTCACCATGGGGGTCCGGCTCCATGAAGTGCCGCAGATCATCCACGAAAGCACGGTAGGTGCTGGCGTGAATAACGTACTTCAACTCATACCGGTTGAACCGTCGAATCACTCCCCACCCTCCTCGTCGCCCTCTGCCGCGGCAGCTTCACCCCGTACCGCTCGCCCCTCGTCATCGATTGCCAGTCTCAATTCGGGATGGCTGGCGAGGGCCCGCTCAAGGGCCACCCGCTCCGCTGCCGTCAACTCTACGGCTGGCCCTTGCCGAAGACCGTGCTGGACGCGCCAGACGATGTCAAGAGGGGGCTCCCGCAGCCCCCAGCCAAAAAAGAGCACCGTTGCCACAGAAACAACTACCAGCAGCAGGAATCCGAGGCTAGGCCGGAATCGATATGGGATGAATTTCATGGCCTCACCATCGCCGGCAATCCATCTACCTCAGCCACGTCTGGCACGCGCACTACCGGCTGCTTCTTGATTCGTTTGTCACTTACCAAAGCCTGCTCACAATCCAGCACCAGCAGTACATCACCCCTGAGCTTGCTGCGCTTCTCATAGCGGTCACTCTCTACCTCTACCTGGACGGCAACCCCCAAGTTGTGGAAGAGCACTCCATCGACCAACGCCTTGGACGCGTTCTTCACGAGCAGGCCGACAGTGCCTCCACCCAGATATGAGTCCACCAGATTAACCTTGCTCCCCTCCCCCGCAGACACCGCACTGCCGCCGCAATCCGTGAAGCGGGAATCCCGGACATTCAGGCGGCTTCCCATCAGGTCAAGGCACTCATCCCCCGCACCGTTTACCACGATGCCGGCGAGAGTACCCTCAGAAAACTCAATGTCCAGAGCATCCGATAAACTGCGCTCAAACATCACTTCTTCCATTGCCAATTCGTTGACGTAGGCTACGTGAAGGACATCGTCCGCTCCACGGTTGGGGCCAAACTCACAGTGCTCCAACAAGATGTCACTGGTATCATGTATGTTGAGGAGACCGGGATAGACCCCCATCCCCCACTTCGGGTGGCGCCCCTTCTCAAAGCGGACGTGGCGAAAACGGGATCCAGACGTTCCAGGTCCCTGTAGAACAACGCCACCGTAACGCTTCTTCTTCTTAGTCAGAACAATAGGGTCATCAGCAGTTCCTTCCGCCAGGACCCTCCCTCTAAAGACAAGCGAGACCCGTTTGCCCAGTATGAGCGTGGTCCCCGGTCTAATCCGCACTGTAGTGTTCGGCCCATATTCGCGATCTTTCTTGACCTTCACCTTCCCCGGCCCCAGTTCAACTGTCTCCTTCGCCGCCAGGGGCGTGCACCAGGGATGACGGGCAAGCTGCTCTGGAGCCATCGAATAGGCAGTTTCGCAGGCAAAAGGCGTGGCATCAAGTTTCTCCGGCGCCGCCTCAAGCCGCACCGCTTCGCCGCTGATACCGTGAGTTGCGATCACCGTCAGGCTTTCGGGCGTGCAATCCCCCTCCACGAAGAACCGGTAACGCTGTGGTCGGGCCACTGCTCGCACAGCTCCCCGCTCGGGATTCACCCGTCCCCGAGCCTCCAGCACGTTGCCTGGCTCCAACATCGGACGGTGGTCTATGAGCAGCGGTTCGCTTCCTTCCGGCCTTCCCGAGAGATTCCGGTCCGGGCGGTATCGCCAGGCCGGCTCTCGGCAATCAGCAGCATGCGCTTGCACGGAATCCAGTCGGTATCCGGAGTGCCCATCGATAGTTACATCCAGGGTGGCCCGCCAACGTCCCTCGCCGGCAAGTTGCCAGGCGGCGGATAGCCCGGGGCGCTCCAACTTTTCGAGGACCCTGGCCACGCGGCGGCCATAGCGCCTCATGATCGTCTCAAACACAATGGCCTGGCGCTCCACATCCATGGGTCGCACCATCTGCCGATAGTAACGCCCCAGGCCTGGCAAAAGGCGATAGGCATCCCAAAATGGGTCAGTAAGCTGATCCCCCCTCAACGTGGCAAAGAGGCCTTCGGCCCGCTCACGAATCGCGGTCGGACTACACGGCCCATCGAGCAATCGCTGCACCGTGCGATTGCGCCGCGTCCGATACTCCGGCAACTCCTTGAGCCGAAGCAACAGGGGATTGTCGGTGCGGTTAAGACGATTGGGGTTGCGCCAGCGACCAAACCCCCAGGCGATGGGCTCGAAGCGAGCCCGATAGGGGTCGAAGTAGAGCTTGTGGTCCTGGTGAAAATCGTGCTGGTCATTGCCGAAGATGACGTCGAGCGCGTCAAGCAAGGCGAACCGCTCCAAATCCAGATGACGCTCAGCGAAGATGCTGAACTTCTCCTGGTCACCTGAATTGACGACTACCAGCAACTCTTCCAGTCGATGGTAGTCCTTCAGCTTCTCAGTCTGAGATGTGGCAACCTTCTTCCAATTCGAAACATCCTGCCAGAGCGAAGAGACCCCGGTCTTATCATCGATAGGGGCTTTTGAACCGGAGAAGAGCCCACCGGGAATACGGCGGCTGTTACGAATCAGCCCTTCATCTGGCTGTGTCTGCAGAAAGTGAACCCCCATAGGTGCGTTATTCAGTTGCAGGCGGACCGGATAATAGTCCGGCGTCAAGAGACCTTCCTCCCGTGCAATATCGAGGATTATCTGCTGGGAGAAAGGCATCGGACTCACGGTATTGAGGAGACCGATGGTATCCCGACCTTCGAAGAACTGTCCTTCTTGGAGTCGGATCTTCCAGGACTTCTGGGGGTAGTTCCAGTGCCAGTGGCGGCGGCCTCGATAACGAGCCTTCACCGAATAGATACGCTGACCCTTCTGCAAATAGCCGGAGACGTAAGCACCCTTCCCCTCCTCCGGGGGCAGATTCCGGTCCAACTCAGCCAGTTCGCCATTGCCCAACATGAGATTCAGGGTCGGCAAATCTGAGTCCTTGGGACCGTCGGGCATAGCCAACCGCCGCACGTCCTGCTGCAACAAATCATGTAGATGGAGGTGAAAGAGCTCGGCGGTCAGTTGCTCCTCTTGCCCGATGGCAGCGTTGTATCGATAGTGCGCGGCAACGGCCCTGTAGCCGTAGTACCCGCTAACCAGCAGAAATGGCAGGGAGAGGACGAAGGCAGAGAGCAAACTGATGCGAAAAAGCCGCCACATGGGCGACGTACGTCGGCGTTGGAGGGGGTGAGTCCTCATAAGTCGAAGGCCACCTGGGTCATCAGTCGATTCTCTTCTTGCCAAGGCGAGGGAGCCGAGTCGCCGGGACGCACCGTCTCACCTTGCACCATCAGCCTGAAGTGCTTGCCAATCCAGAAATTGACACCTGCCGTGGCCGCCATTACAGAGCCATCACTGAGGTCCGCATCAGGCGCGAAATACTCCCCCTTGAAGAGGGGCTGCAACGAGAGCTTCCACGGCTTGTAAATGGGGATCTTATAAGCTACCAGTAACACCGCAGACCAGGTCTTGGGAACCAGGCTCGCTGCCGGGGAGGATGGATTAGGATTCCCCTTGGTTGGCTGCAAGAGGACGCAAGTCTCGTGAACGTCCGGGGTAAACAGGCAGGGATCCCAGTTCTCTCCATAGAGACCTTCCGCCACCACCAGTAAGCCCTCCCAGTCAACCTGCAAATCCACACCCGCAGCCCAAGCCTGCTCGGGGCGGACGTCGTATGTAATTCGGTCGAACAGTTTGAATGACCCACTAGCTCCAAAAGAGAACCCCTTCAGAGGAGTTCCCTCGACCCGACCAACGATATCTTTGGCACCATTTGCGTCCGTCTCTGACTTGTTCTTGCCCGTGCCGTTAAAGGCCCCGAGGGTAACCAGCAGCTTTTGCCCCTCGTCAAAAGCGAAATCGAAGGCCAGCGTCGCACCAATGTCACGGTCACCATATTTCAGCCCCTTCGTCAGCCACGCATCCGCAGGCCCGCGCCATATCGTCTCGAACTTCCCCATTGAACGGAGTTGAACACGTGAGAATGGACGCTTCTGCTGGCCCACTTTGACACCAAACCACTCCACCGGGCGCACCCGCACCCAGGCATCCCGCATCATTGCCTTGGCGCTGCCCTTGCCAAAAAGCTCGTCAAAGTCGCCTTGAAGCTTCGCATCAATGGTTTTGCCCTGCTTGAACTTCACCTGAAGACGGGCCATTTCCGTTGAAAACTGATTACTCAGCCCCTCCTCGTCGGTGTAACTCCACATTGAATGTAGATTGACCCCGACTGCCACATCAGGTTTGCCCTTCAAGTCCTTGTTCTTCTTGCCCCGCTTTCCTTCCTTAGCAAGGGCCACCGGAGCGGCCAACAACAAAGCGAGAACCACTATCACTTGATTCCGTAACATTGCGTCCCCTCTGCAACTATTCAACAGGCAATTTCAGTTTCACGTCGTAGTCACTGTACACCTGAAACTCAATACAGCCAGTTTTGAAATTCTCAGCGTCAACGGTCCGACGCTGGACTGTGAGCGCGATATCGCCGGCAATATATGCTTCCAACAACTTGTCGACAAACTTCGCAGGCACCGACAGCGCTCCACTATCCTCTGTCCGGCACAGGATGGTCACCGGAGTCGTCGCATGATTCTGCAAACTGACCTGCACAAGGATCTCGCCTGGGCCACTGCTTGTTTCCCAATCCAACTCCAGATCGCTGCCGGGAATCAATACGACGGGGGGGGCTAGCATGGCCAGCGGGGCAACTCCCCGGCCCTGCAACGTGAAGGGTCCATACATTCCCTGGCCGGCATGAGCAGCGACGAAATCTCCTTCATCGAAAATCGGGCCGTCCTGAAATACCCCTTTCTCTTCATTGGTGAACATCGCGTAGTCGTTCTGATTGTTCGGCATGACGACCACGTCGTAATTGAGTCCAACAACGTAAAGAGGTCCTACATCCTGCAACTGATCCAGCGGTTCGCAGACCTCGCCCAGACTGCATTGCTCCTTTTGCCCGTTGCACTCCGGCACACACTGTGGAGCCTCTCGCAAGAAGAGCCGACAATCTCCTACCACATCCAACTCCGCAAACGCGTTAACCGCCTTTACGCGGTCCTGAATCCTCCCGTCGACGTATTGCCAGACTCCTCCCTGGTCGAAATGGACCTTCACCAGCCCCACCAAATCGGCTGTCGGACACTCCTCACCGAAGAGCAGCGCCCACTCCTCATCGGTGACCTCACCGGGAATCAGGTCCGGCATGGGTACGGCTTCTGCCACCACATCGGCCACCGCCAAATCCACCTGCACCTCCGCCACAATATCGACGGGTACCGACGTATCCTCCACCGCCCCTGAATCGGGAGTTGCATACTGCCCACCTGCGCTAGTGCCGCATGCAATGAACAGCCCGACCACACTCCAAATGACCCACTTCACTCTCACTTACTCCACCTCCGAAATGCTGGCAGACCACCCGTAATGGGGACGAGCCTGTTTCACCCACAGCAGATTCTTGTATACATCATGTTCTGTGCAAACTGGTTCCTCGACGCACTCCTTATCGTCGGGCTCACATTGGGCCACACACTCTTCCTCCACCGTCCATCCGGCATCGAACTTGAACTCAATGTCCATAGCATAGAATTGGCCCAGCTTGCCATAAATGGAGAAGAAACTGTCGTGGATGGCATTGAGGGCCTCGCCCAACTCACGAGTTTCCTCCAGCGTCAGAACCGACTCTCCCTCCGGTATCATGGTTGAATGGGCCAGATAAGTAATGGGCTGATTCGTGAAGTTGTAGAAATAGAGAAACTGGTCAGGCAGGATTCCGAGCGGCGGCCGCACCACCGACACATCGCCCACCTGTACGTTGATGTAGAAGGCCGGCTGCGAGGGGTCAAAGATGTTGTTGGTAAGCGCCACACCATTAGAGGCCTCAGAGGGGAAGGAACGATGCACCAGGACAGCCATTCCCACCCCCTTGTGGTCAATGCCACGAAAGCTCCGCTCCTCAAATGCCCGCTGGTTCCAGAGGCTGGCGTATACGGTAGCGATGGCCTTGGTGATGGGCCGCTTCGGGTCCCCCGGCTGCCCGGACTTCGAAGTATAGAGTCCAGCCCCTGTGAATCCGTCGAGGTCCTCAGCATTCGTGCTGGAGCGAAAACGGAGCCGTATCCCCGGCACCTTCTCTCCAATCTTCTTCAGAATCTTCAATTCCACTGCTGGGTCAAACCAACCATCCTCCATATCTGACCGCAGCGCCGCCAGCGCCACCTCGCGGTAGGCAATATCATTTTGAAACTTCTCAGAGGCCAGCAGCGCATCGATGATGACATCGAAGCCATTGGCCTTCTCAAATTCCTTGTAGTAGTGCACCGGAATGGCAAAGCCATCAGGAGTCCGCACTCCCTCAATCCGATACAACTCACCGAAGTGACTAGCTTTGCCACCAAACGCGGGGATGTCCTCCACGGTCAACTCTTCCACGTCCCTCAGATCCGTCACTGACAAATCTAACTTGGCTACGGAGACTGGCGGAGGCTTGTGCTCGTCCCACCACTCATCAGCCTCCGCCTTCGACGTCTCTTCAACGCTATAGTCGAACGGGTCTACGGAAAACCGCACCCACTTTCCCTCCAAGGCCCGCAACTCAGGATCGTCGACGGCCCCGGTCAGAGACATGTTTGGAGTTCCCCGGTTCTGCGACAGCACATTGATATGAGCCAAAGGAGTCTGCAACTCATCGGTGATAATCCCCGCTACTACCGAAATATCATTGGGCACCTGATCCAGCACAACAACGTCACGGGGCGTTACAAAGACCTTCCCCGACTCAAGGTCAACGACTTTCAGGAACCGTAACTGCCCAACGCTCTCTCCCGGATTGAGAGGCAAGAACGAAATCCCTTTGTAGAGCGCGTCCGTGGTCACCACCGGAATATCAGCGGGCAAATCCTCCACCAGATTAGCTACGCCCTCCGATGTGGGATGGAAGTGAAGCACCTCCCCGAAAAAGGAGTGCTTCGATATCTCACCCATGGTCTTCGCCACCATTTCGGCCGACGAGGTGTCCACCGGCGCTAGCTCATAGGTCCAGACCTGGGGCCCCTCATAGAAGGTGATCGCCCCTAACCAAAATCGCCGATATGGAGCGAAATACTCTGTCGACGTGAAGAGACCCATGTCAGGCACCGGCGGCTTGCCATTCTTGATCCCCAGATGTTCTAGGCAGAAGTAGTAGTGGATAGGGTACTTCTCTGCGTTCAGGAAGTAGAGCTTGTTATCAAATGTATCCCAGACTGTCTTGGCAGAGCGAGCACCGGGAATTGAGGCATCCAGGGGACGGGTGGCCATCATTTCGAAGTCGGCCATGCAGCCATGGTCAGCGACAAAGGCGGGAAGCTCTTCTCCAGCGACCAGAGTACACTCCCCATCGGTCCACTGCCCGAAGTCAACGATCGCATCACCCGGTTCGTTGCCCCCATTTGTACCGCATGCCAGGAGGAAGGCGCAAAACACCAGGGCAACAGTTCGTCTTAGCAAGAGGCCACCTGAGGCAACAGTTCGTCTTAGCAAGAGGCCACCTGAGGCAACAGTTCGTCTTAGCAAG
>CAZFVN010000126.1:0-6155 GCA_964522395.1 uncultured Myxococcales bacterium | reverse complement strand
AGGCCACCTATGGAAATGGTAGTGTCGGGGCCGGCACTCCAATATCAATGCGCCAAACGCCGTCTTCTGGATTCCAGCCGTCCGGAGCATAAAGAGAGGTGTTGCTCCACCCCAGACCACCACCGAAACGTAAATTGGGCAAGTAGGTGCCTAACTCAGTCGCATCGATGATCTTCTCTCGGTGCTTCCCATCCGGGGTAAAACGAAAGACCTCAGTCTCCCCGTATTCGCAGACATAGACGTTCCCACAAGAGTCTACGGCAATACCGTCCAGCAACCCCGGTGTGTCGGTCATGTCACCCCACTTGATTACTTTGCCAGGTTTCCCATCGGGTGAGAGAGACATGTAGTAGACCCACCCACCACCAAAGGTCCCAATGAAGAGACCTGAAAAATCCTGGTTGAAAGCGATTCCATTGGGATGGCTGATCTTATTCGTGAGTATAGTGTACTCGCCAGTATAGGAATGGACTCGCAAGACCCGGTTGGCATCCTCCTCGGTGACGTAGATGTACCCTTCCATGTCAATAGCAATGCCATTTGGATACTTGAGCCCTGTGAGTAACGTGTACTGCACGCCGTTGGGGTCAATCTTGACAAGGCGGTTCAACTCGTTGTCGTTCACCACCAACCAACCACTGGGCAACATCGCCAGTCCCGCTCTGAACTCCATGTTGGGCGAGAAGATATGTGAATTGCCCGCCGGGTCAGACTTGAAGATGACCTTGTTATTAGACCCCACCACATGACCCTGACCGTCAAAAGCCAGGTCTTCGGAGGCAATGACCCCCTTCATCTTCACCAACTCGAATGGTCCTTTGGGAATATTATGGCAGTTGAATTCAGGTCCGATATCCTCTTCAATGTCGACCACTTCAACCTCTGGCTGAACGTCTGGCGGGGGAGGCTTAAGTTCGCCGGCGGACCAATCACCTGGCAACTCACCTGGGATGTCGTCGGCAACATCCTTCGATATCATGTCGGTTTTTGCCCCATCCTTCGTGGAAAGATCCGCCACCACATCAATCTTCTTGACGGCATCGGGGTCAGGCACGTAGCTGCCACCAGTACTATCGCCGCAGGCAGCCACAAGGACCACGACGGCAAGCACCGTCGCCGCGAGCCGACGTCGTACAACCAGTGCTACCAACAGCACCATCAACAAGAGCAGTGTCCCCGATGAGGGACTCGCGCCGGCACTACACCCCCCAGACCTGGTCTGGGGCAGCACTACCTCTTCCTCTTCTTTGGCTCCGGCTACATCCACCGACACATCAGGTAGGTCCACCACATCCGGCCCGGAAAGGGGACACTCACCATTTACGCACGCAGAACCACCACTACAGGTGCCGCAAGACCCCTTGCAGCCATCATCACCACAGGTCTTGTCAACGCAGTCTGGTTGGCAACCGATGCCAGGTGGGCAGCCTATTGGATGGATTCCATCTGGGTCAGCTTCCCCGTCCGTTGCGCAGTTGTAATACCCGTCTGCTACGTTCCAACCGCACGGTCCCTTACCTTCACAGTCCAGCTTCTTGGCCTCGGCGTTTTCACACCACCAGAGCACGTTGTCCACTGCGCAGCAACCCTCGTAAGCCAGCCCGCCGCAGGAACTCTCCACGCATTCGCCCTTGAGGCAAGCCTCTCCCTCTCCACACTCGCCACAGGAGCCGCCACAGCCGTCAGGGCCGCAAACGTTCTCGCCACATTTTGGCTCACAATAGCCCTCGCATGATTTGGTATAGAGCCCACTGGGGTCCTCACCACCATCGGTGCCGCAATCGTAGAATTCACCCTTCCAACCACAGGATGGGTTTCCCTCGCAATCCTGGGAGACGAGATCCGCACCATCACAGTAGCTCAGGGTCGACCCATCACAGCAACCCTCCCAGGGGACTCCGTCACAGTCCGGTTGACACTGCCCGTCGCTGCAGTGGTGGCCCGACTTGCACCCCCCGCAACTCTCGCCACAGCCATCGTCCCCACATTCTTTGCCGTTGCAACTTCCGAAGCATTGGTCGCTACACTGCCCCGCACCGGTACAATAGAAACCTTCCCCACATTCACCGCAAACGCCATCACATCCATCCGAGCCACACGACTTACCATCACAGTCGGGAATGCAAGGACAATCGGCGCCGCACACCTCGGTGCACGCGGTGGCACAAATGGAGTCCCAGGAATCGGTGGCGCAATACTCGTCCTTGCTGATGACACACGCCTCGCAGCCGCAACCGCCGCAGCCCGGCTCTGTACTGGGGAAACAACCACTGGAGACCCCTTCGATACACTCCGCACCATCGCAGTTCAGCCCGGCCTCGCAAACTCCGCAAGTACCGCCACACCCATCTCCACCGCACACCTTGCCTTCGCAACTCGACTCGCAGCACTGCCCCTCGAAGGTGCAGATGGTCCACTCCCCATCACACTCACCGCAACTGCCCTCGCAGCCGTCATCTCCACACTCCTTGCCAAAACAATTTGGGGAACAGACCTCTCCGCAGCCGATGGGATTGTCGCCCGACGGATCAGCCCCGCCCTTCGTTTCGCAATCGTAGTAGCCTTCCTGCGCATTCCATCCGCAGTTGGGCTTGCCACTACAGTCCTCCTCATGCAACTGACCATCCTGGCACCACTTGATCGTCATACCCTCGCAACACCCTTCCCAGCCAATACCGTTGCAACCCCCTTCGCAGACGTCCGGGCAGGCGACACAAACATCATCGCAACAGTCGTTGAAGCCTATGCACTCTTTGTCACAGAAGCACTCGAAGGGCGACTGGCCGCCGCACGAACCAACGCACGACTCCAAGACGCACTCGTGGGTCATACACTTGGCCCCACCCGCACACTCGCCGCAAGAACCGCCACAGCCATCGGCACCGCACTCCTTGCCATCGCAATCGGGTTGGCAATCAACACATTTCCCGGCAACGCAATCATCGGTCCCATCACATATTCCGCAAAGCCCTCCGCAGCCATCGGAACCGCACTCCTTACCATCACACGTGGGTGCACAGCAGTGGAACTTGGAGCAAACCTGGCCATCCGGACACTTGCCGCAGGCAACACCACAATACTCGCCGCACTCCAGCCCTTCGCAGGAGGGCTCAGCCGGGCACGGTGAGCAGTCATGGTCGCAATCGGTCACGCAAGCCGCAACACACAAGATGTCCCAGTTTTCTGTGCAACAAGTGGGGAATTGCTCACAAACGCAGCTCTCGCAATCACAGCCCTTGCACCCGGGCCCCGCCTTGGCCACACAGCCCTTTGGCAGGTCCATGCACTTGCCCAACGCTTCAATGCACTCGGTACCGATGCCACATGATCCACAGGAGAAGCCGGCCGGATCCTTGCCGCACTCCATGCCGTCGCATTGCGGAGTGTAGCAGCTCCCATCATCCAGGCAGATACCGGCCCCCGGACAGTGACCGCAACCGCCGCTGCACTCGTTCGAACAAGGAGAATCAACGTGGCACTGTGCGGGACAATCGCCGCCCCCGCAGGTCAACGGGTATGTCCCGCTGGGATCCGCCATGGCCTCAGGCTGACCGCAGTCATAGTACCCGTACAGATTCCAACCACAGAACTGGAACCCGTCGCTGCAGTCGATGCAGTAGAGATCACCGCCCTGGCAGTAAATGTTGCGACCAAATTGATCGCAACAACCGACATCGTCAATGCCGCCACACCCCCCTTCCACGGAAGGCACCAACGCCCCCTTGCACTCAACGAGATCCACGGCACTTGCGGTGACCGGAACGAAGAACAGGACGAGAAGAGCAACAGAAGAGTAGGTACGCACCACAAGATCTTTCATGTACACTCCAAACTAATAGCCCACATCTTACGGGCACACCCACACGCGGTCAAGACCAGCCTCTCGCCTCTGCCTCGTTCCTTTCCCGACGCCAGAGGCCCGACGCCGCCCCTTCTGCCATTGCCTCTCGCCTCTGCCTCGTTCCTTTCCCGACGCCAGAGGCCCGACGCCGCCCCTTCTGCCATTGCCTCTCGCCTTTTCTCCCCCCACTTAGAACCTTTCCGTAACGACCCCGTATGCCCCGGGGTCTCGACGCTGAAAACTGAGGGAGGAACAGCATGAAAAGGACACGAGGGATACCGCAAATCGCACTGTTGATTGTCACCATCTTCACGCTCGGCTGCGTGGAGCAGACGCCGTCAAAAGCAGATGCATCGGAACCGCCAAACAAGGTCTCCGTTGACAAACCAGTCAGGCCTCCGGCAGATCCGGCTCTGGACGGTTCGACCGACAAACCCGCAGACAAGCCCACGGTCAAACTTGCGGACAAGCCTACGGACAAACCCGCGGATAGACCCGCAGTCAAACCGGCAGACAAACCCGCGGATAGACCCGCAGTCAAACCGGCGGACAAACCAGCAGAAAACCTCGCAGACAAACCGGCGGACAGACCGGCAGACAAACCCGCCGACGAGGTGCGCAAAGTCATCGAAAAGGCCGTTGACAAAGCAGTAGATTCTGGTTCCGGCAAGACCGGCCCGGTGAAGGTCGACATCGTCCCACAATACAAGTTGGTCAAGGCTGGCGAGGAGACCACACTTAACCTACTTGTCCGCCTCACCGCCGACAAAGTCGAATCCGCAACGCGCTCTCCCATGGACCTGGCAATCGTTATCGACCGTTCAGGCTCCATGCGTGGCGACAAGGTCCGTCAGGTCAAGCAGGCCGCCATGGACCTCATTTCCAAGTTGAACCGCACCGACCGCGTCACGCTGGTCACCTACTCCTCGGACGTCATGGTCCACGACAAACGGCTCCCCATGGACGAGCCGGGCCGGGAGAAGCTGCGTAACAAGATCGCCATTCTCTGGGCCGGTGGCTCCACGGCACTCGGTCCGGCCCTCTTCGACGGCCTCGAGATCCTCGAGAAGGCCGAACGGGAAGAGACCGACATCGCCCACGTCCTCATGTTCTCGGACGGCATCGCCAATGTGGGCGAGAGCCGGCCGGAAGTGCTCGCCAGCCGAACCGGAAAAGCGTTTGCCAACGGCATCAGCGTCACCACCCTAGGGGTCGGCCTCGACTACAACGAAGATCTCATGACCCGCATCGCCGACCAGGGCGGCGGCCGCTACCACTTCATTAAGGATGCTGAAGCAATCGCGGGGGTCCTCAATGACGAGTTCGGCGGACTCAGTTCCACTGTGGCTCGCTCCATGGTTCTGACCTTCAAAGGCAAGGACGGCATCAAGCTGGACCGGGTCTATGGCTACCCCACCTGGGAAGAAGATGATGAGACCCGCATCAAGGTCGGGACTCTCTACTCCGGCCAGACTAGAGAGATTCTGCTCCGCCTCAAGGTGACTCCGGCGGGCATGGAAAAGCTGGCCCTGGGTGACCTCGGAGTCAAGTTTGCCGACCTCACGCAAGGCGGCGAGAAGCTCCGCGAGGAATTCAAATTGGCGGTTGACGTCACCGATGATGGCGGCAAAGTGAAAGAGTCCGAGAACACGGAAGTCACTATCCGCGTTGCCGAAGTCGAATCTGCCGAAGCCATGGACAAAGCCGCCCGCGCCGTGGATCGGGGCGACTGGCACGCCGCCCGCACCATCATCGACAACAACATCGGCTCCCTGCGCAAGCAGGCCGCCGCCACCCCCAGCGCTGTTCTCGACGACCAACTCGGAGAAATGGAGGCCAGCGCCGGCGGCCTCGGTGCCGCCAAGACCTCCGCTGAGGAGCGCAAGGTCTTTATCAAACGCTCCAAGGCCAAATCCTACGACACTATGAAGTAGGGCGGCGCGCTGCAACGGCTTGTCGGCGGACGGTCGCAAGACGCTGGATGCGCAAGTGGACATGGGGCCCCTTCTCGACGCTCAGAAGAGAACTGGCGATGGCAAATCGGACCACGTGGCTTCTAGGGACAGATGGACGAGATGGACCGGATGGACCTAATGGACTTGCAAAAGACTTCTGAGCTGGATGGCTATTGCAAACTCAGCACCACCCAGGTCCATCTCCTTTGCCTCAACCAGCTTCCCGGTCCATAGTCCATCCCGTCCATCCGGTCCATAAGGTCCATCACACCACCCAGGCGCACCACCCACGCACCACCCAGGTCGAGGCAATAGCGCTGTCAGCATCCTGGCACAGCTGTAGGAGCAGATGACCTGGC
>CAZFVN010000125.1:0-15962 GCA_964522395.1 uncultured Myxococcales bacterium | reverse complement strand
GGGGCGCGGCCTCCAGCCTGCTCGGGGTCGACGAACCACCCGGTGGGTCCCCAATTCTCATTGATGCCGTAGCCCTTGGTTTTGACAATGGTGCCAATCTTCCCTGAGGCGACAACTTCCCGAACCGCCTGGAATTCACGGTCGAACCGCCACATATGGCCGACCATCAGGCTGAGTTCCTCCTGGGCGGCCAGGGCGGCCATTTGCGAAGCTTCATCGCCATTCATTGCCATGGGCTTTTCTACCAGAACGTGCTTGCCTGCAGATAGAGAGAGCATGGTTGAGTCGAAGTGGAGGCTGTTGGGCAGTCCCACGACGACTGCATCTACGTCGGGTGAGGTCGCCAGCGCCTCAATAGAATCGAAGAGACGTCCTCCGGGAAAAGCTTCGGTGAACTTCTTGGCGGTGCCGTCGTGGAGCGTCCAGACTCCCGCGAGCTCCATGCCATCCGTGTTGACGATGGCTCGGGAGTGGAGGTTGCCGATGAAGCCAAAGCCTAGAACGCCAACTCGGATTGTACTCATGTGGCCCCCATATGCTGCTGTCAGCAGGACCGCTCAAGCATGCCAGTTTCGCGCGCGGTGCGCAAGGATACAGGGACGTCGATTCCCGATTCTGAGGGGGGCAGAGGGAGCGCGTTTCTCTCTAAATAATTTGAAAGGCTCACGCGAACGGGATACTATGATCCTGGGTGCATCGGCGTACGCGCCTGCAGCAGGCCAAAACTATTACAGCGCCTAAGGAGTCGTTCGTGACCCAGCGATTTTTTCTGAGCCTACTGACCATTCTCCTGTGCGTCTGCGCGACGAACGCCGCTGCCCAGGGATTTCGCGATGCGGAAATCGAGTTCAACAGGGGGGAGTTGCTCCTGGAAATGCGGGACTATCCCAGGGCTATCTTTGCGTTCAACAAGGCCTATACAATACTCCCCGATCAGCGTTATCTGGCAGGGCTAACCCGGGCATATTACGGAAAAGGCGAGCGAGAGAAGGCGCTGGTCCACGGCCAACGCTATCTCGAGCGTGCCGGCGACAGTCCAGAGCCGAAGGTCAAAGAACTCGTCGTCGAACTGAGAAAGGAGTTCAGCAATGACCGTGGGCAGGTCGACGTGACCCTCTTCCCACAAGGGGGCAAGCTTATCGTCGTGCGCGAGGACGGAAGTTCGGAAACGACTGCCGTGACCGAGAAGGAGGTCACTCGCTGGTTGCCCCTGGAGGCGGTCACTCTGGTTTACGAAAGGGACGGTTTTGAGAGGGCTCAGCAGAAGGTGCAGGTCGACCGGGCCAAAGTGCAGAAGGTGCGTCTCGAACTCGGCCATGCGGCCGGGGAATCCGAATTGATAGTCGATGCCAATATTCGGTATGCGCTGGTCTATCTGGATGGCAAGGAGGCCGGGTATACACCTTTCAAGAAGCGGGTGGACGCCGGCGATCATATTGTTCAAGTTTGGGCCGAAGACCATCTGGCCTGGACCGGAGTGATAGATGCTCCAGCCGCCCGTTCCGTCAGCGTCCAAGCTAACCTGGTGCCTGCAGCCGGTCGGGTAAGTTCCGTTCCCGTGCCCCGGGTTCTAGTGGAGGAACAGAGTAACTTCTGGCGCCTCTCCACCTGGGGGTGGATCACTATGGGTACGGGCATCGCAGCGGGTGGTGCGGCGGGCTACTTCTATTACTCGTTCAACCAGAAGTGGGCCGAAGTTGTGGCCGCCGAAGGTGACGATGATCTGCAGAATCAACTTTTTACCGAGGCCACCGGTTTCTACAACATGACCATGATCGCAGGAATTACCGGCGGTGCGCTGATTGGCGGCGGCTTGCTCATGGTTCTGCTCGACAAGGGCGACGAACTCGACAATGCTGCAACCTTCGAGCTTCTTAGCATCGCCCCAACTTTCGCTCCCGACGTGGTGCTGCTTGATGCCGCGTTCTCATTTTGATGAGTTGTTTTGTAACGAAGGAGTTTCAAATGACGGGACCAATCTGTTCTCGGAACCTCAACGTTTTACTCGCCTTTCTCCTTTTCACTATTTGCGGTAGTGCCATTGGTTGCGCGCCTGGATTGGACCCGGTGGGCAACGGCAAGAATGATGCTGGCACCGGCGACGGCAATAGCGGTGGAGATGGCAACGGTGATTGTACGGAGGCTGCCCCCGACTGCGCCACCTGGAAGAAGACTGTTGGTGAAGGAGAAGAGGCGGACGAGTTTGTCCCCGGGGCCAATGGAATCTGCAGCGAAGTTGTTGGGACTCCGCAGTGTTCAGATGGTGGGTGGATCTGTGTTTTCGAGGGGCAGGTTGAGCAGGATGACGTCTGCGATGGTGTGGATTCCGATTGTGATGGTGTTGCCGATGTCGACGAGATTGCGCTGGCAGATGTGGAATCTTGCGCAGCCGGGCTCGACGAGGATGGCGCATTAGTTGGAGTCTGCGCGGGAGCACAGGTTGTTTGCGGTGAGGATAAGAAGCCCCATTGCGACTTTTCAACGTTACCTCTTTATGTTGCCAACGAGGGCTTCGATAGCGAGGACCTGGGCGTCTGGTGTGATGGTGAGGACAACGATTGCGACGGCGAAACCGATGAGAATATGGTCTCGGACAAGGGCTATGGTGACCTGGTCGAAACGGCCAACTTCGATTTTGATGATTGCCCGGAGTTCACCGGTGTTTGTGGCGGAAAGATCAGTGACGACGAGTACACTGGTGCACTGATGATCATGTGCAACAAGAACAAGAAGAAGCTCCAGTGCGCCTATGCGTGCGGCGAGGCTTTCCCGGACGATGAGACGTGCGAATATGACGACGAGCTTATCCTGGCCGGGTATGAACAGGATGAAACGCTCTGCGACGGGGAAGACAATGACTGCGATGGCGAAGTAGACGATGTTTATGATGTTGTAGCCAGCGGCTGTCCTTATCAGGGAGTTTGCGCCGGTAAGGTAGAGGCCATTTGCAAGGATGTCAGCGATCCAGATGAGTATGTCCCCGGCTGGGTCTGTATCTTCGACGCTTCGCTCTACCTCGACCCGAATTTCGTCTACGAGGACCTTGCCGCGTGTGAGGGCGAACCTGGATGTGGCGCAGAGACTATTTGCGACGGTCTGGACAATGATTGCGACGGACTGGTGGACGAAGGTCTGGTCTGGCCTCAGGAGTGCTTCACGCAAAACGGCGACGGTACGGTTGATTACCACTGCGATGATGCAGCACTGCCCCAGTGCGCGCTCCACTACCCCAGTTGCGCTGATGCGGAGAAGTTGGAGTTTGAAGATTGTCCCATGCTTGAGGAGAAGCAGGTCGACGGGGTCAAGGCTATGGTTCCCATCCTCGATGATGACGGAGGGCCGTTGCTGCCCGGTGTCTGCGACCCGGACGATGAGGGGCTTGGATTGGTCCGTGTCAGTTGCGAGCCACTTGAAGTTGACACCGATGAGGAGCCAGACGGGAATGCCTGGGCCTGTAATTACGACGAGGTGCTGTACTACAATGCGTCGGAGACAATCAACGATGCTGAGTGGTGTGACGGCATGGACAATAACTGTGACACCGTTGAAGATGGTGAACTGCTGTCCAACTTGAAGCCCCTCTACATCAAGACCGAGAAGGTCTCGCCACACGTTCCCTGTCGGAGCATGGGGGCCTGCGACGGCAACTGGATAGCCACCTGCAATCAGGACGGTGAGAACCCGGGTCGGTGGTCATGTAGTTATGACAGCGACGACATTGAGATGGTTGACCCGAACAACCCGGATTGCGACGCCGGATATGCTAACTGCATTTGGGCCGAAACCAGGTGTGACGGACTGGATAATGACTGCGACGGTCTCTCCGACGAATTGCTTGATGGCTTCAAGGTCGATCTGGAAACGGCTTGCGCCGACTTCATTGATGTTGGAGTTTGCGATTTGGAAAGTCTGAACACAATTTGCGCTGACGTCGATGAAGCGAAGGGATTCGCCTGTGACTTCTCCGCCATCGAGCACTTCTCCCCCATTGAGGAATCGGACCCGAGCGGGGACAAGCGAGCAGAGCTTTGTGATGGTCGCGACAACGACTGTGACGGACAGGTGGATGAGGACATCACCTTCCTCAGCCCGAGCCTTCATGATGAGTTTTCCACGGGCTGTGGGTCCAAAGGTGTTTGCGCCGCGGGTACCAGAGCGACTTGCGCGCCATCGGACCCACCAGTTCCGGACGAGATGTTGTGGGACTGTAACTACGACCTCCTTGGTCCCCCCTATCATGAGGGGCAGGTGGACATTAACGGCGAATCGGTGGAGGTTTACTGTGATGGCCTGGACAATGACTGCGACGGCCTCATTGATGAGGGGCTAAGCGAGAATCTCATCCCAGCCCTTGAAAAGAATCCCAAAATCCTCTCTGGTTGTCCGCAAAAGGGAATCTGCGCCAACGTCATGAAGTGGAATTGTGACATTGTGGATGGTGTTTCCTCCTGGGTTTGCGACGCTACCGATGTCGGTCTTTCGTACGAAGTTGTGGAGACTCGATGTGACGGCATCGACAATGACTGCGATGGTGCGGCCGACGAAGAGTTGGGCGACCCGAGTGAAGATGGCGCCAATTGCAAGGCACTGGGCGTTTGTGGGGAGGGCGGCGTCACCGCAGCCTGCATCGAACAAGCTGGTGAGGCAACCTGGGTCTGCTACTACGATGAAGTGGTAAACTACGATGGTCTGGTCGAGAACAAGTGCGACGGCCTCGACAATGACTGTGATGGCTTTGTCGATGAGGAGCTTGACTGGCAGGAGAGCGGCAACTGCAAGACACAGGGTGTGTGCAATTCTCCCCTGCTTGACGCTGAATGCAATGGCGAAGAAGGCTGGTACTGCATATACGTAGGCATCGGCGACGAATATGAACCGGAAGAGGAGACCTGTGACCAGTTGGATAATGACTGTGATGGTTCCGTTGACGAGTTGACATGTGAAGGGTGCGAGCCTTGTGTTGACGCGTCTTACTGCAAGGTTGGAATCTGCCACGAGGCGCCGATTGAGCAGGGCGACCTGAGATTCTGTTCCGTCGACGCCTCTTACTGTGTCTACAAGGACCCCTATTCCGAAGTATGTGATTACGCAGCGACCGGTACTGCGGCCTGTGCAGATAAGAATACACCAAAGGTATGCGGTGACGGTACCTGGTTCCCGCAGCCGCCTTGCACGGGTCTGACCCCTATTTGCTGGGAAGGTGAATGCCAGGTTTGTGAGCCGGGTAGTAAGACTTGCGATGGAAACACGAAGAAGGTTTGCAGTGACGGGTCTGGTTGGGCTAATGATGGGTCTTGCGTGGGCAACAGCATCTGCATCGGTGAAGGCACCTGTGTGCCCAACAAGGAGTGGACGATCAGCACGGTGAACCTCTCGCCGGATCAAAGCATCGCCGTCTCACCCAAAATCGCCTCCAGCAGCGAAGGTGGATTTGCTGTCGTCTATGTGGCCAAGTCCTTCTCAGGCGGTTCCCAGACTGACGTTGTCTGGCGCAAGTACGATTCGAAGATCGCACAGGCCGGAATAGTTGAAGTGATCGTCAACGAAGTGGTGTCTGGCGACCAGAATAATGCCGATATCGACAACTTCCCCCGCGACGACGGCGGGTACGTCGTCGCGTGGCAGGATACCAATGGGCCTGGGGAAGACATCAGCGGCTGGGACGTTGTGGCCCAGATCCTTCCCGAAGCTGGTCCTACCGCCCTTCCCGTCAACGATACACGGATTCTGGTCAACACTTCTATTGCCGGGAATCAGACTTCCCCGAGTGTTGTGTGTATGGCCGATGGGACTTTCATGATTGCCTGGGAGCAAGAGGGTAGTGGTGATGACGAACCGGAGATTTATGCCCAACGATTCAGCCCCGAAGGGAACAAGTTCGGTGACGAGTTCCAGGTGAACTCCTATGTACCCAATGACCAGCGCTACCCCTCCCTGGCGCGTTTGGGCAATACTGGCGTAATTGCTGCATGGGCCTCCTTAGGACAGGCCGATAGCTGGGATATCTTTACGCAGCGATTCAACAAGAGCTTCGTGAAGGTTGACCCCGAGATGCCCGGTAACCGCTATACCGATAGTCTGCAGAGTTATCCTGCAGTGGCTGGTTTCAATGGTTTCAAGGCTGGCACTTTCGTCACTGTCCTGGAGTCCTTTGGCAAGGATGCAAGCTCAATGGGTATTGTAATGAACATCTTCGATGAGGATGGAGATGAGGAATTCGACGACGATGTCCTGGTGAACAAGTTGGTCCAGTTTGGCTCCCAACGTGATCCAGCGGTGGCGGTGCTTGAGAACAACGATTTTGTTGTTGTCTGGGAGACCAAGGACCTGGGGCTTGACGATGAGCAGGAAGGTATTGCTGGGAAGGTCTTCGATAGTGACGGCGTTGAGCTTACGGTCAATGAGTTCCTGGTCAACGAGACCGTCGAGGGGAAGCAGGTCAACGCCGATGTAGCGCCTATTCCAGGTAATGGCTACGTAGTTGTCTGGTTCAGCGATGACGGCAAGGACGACTACAGTATCCGGGGCCGAGTCTTCAAGCTGGAATAGTTGCAACCCTCCCTCGCGCCTCAATCGTCTTCTTTGCCCATCTCCGACTTGCGAAAGACCTCGTTGGCATATGCATCCATTATGTCGTCTGCCAGAATGCAGCCCAACGGGCGACCGTCGGGCCCCTCCACCGGGAGTGCCTTTTGATGGTAGCGGCGAAGCTGGCGCAGGGCATGGAAGAGGTCGGTATCGGAGCGCACGGGGTGGTAACGCTCCATAATGTCAAAGAGAATGACGAGGTTGGCCATGGCCCCCTTCTCGGGAATGGCACGCAGAGTGTCACCTGGAAGGTAGCCAACAAGGCGCCCACGCTTGTCAGATACGAGAATCATGTGGACATCGCTGTCGCGGACCCATTCGGGGAGTTGGGAAAGCTTCATGTTGTGGGGGAAGAGTGGCATTTCGTCCACTGCGTGGAAGACCGACTCAACCCGAATGTCCTCCAGCACGTTGAATGTCACGTCCCCGAGGTGCGCTGGCGAATGGAACTTGTCGGGAACCTGACTGGGAAAGATGGAGTAGCCGCGGCTAAATAGAATGGCTATCACCGAAACCAGCAGGAGTGGGGCAATGAGGTTGTACCCGCCAGTGATCTCACAGACCATGAGCAGCACGCCAAGGGGCGCGTTGGCCACTCCGGCGAAGAATGCCGCCATGCCAACCATGATGTAGGCGTGGGGCTGGGTCACGATCCCCGGAGCAAGCATCTGGCCCACCTGACCGACGACTCCCCCAATCATGCCCCCGACAAAGAGAGTCGGGCCAAAGACCCCGCCGGACCCGCCAGACTGCAAAGTAAAAGCGGTGGCGAACATCTTCGCCGCGGCGATGGTGAGCATTGCGGCGATGGCGACTTCACCCAGCAGAGCTTCTTGCAGCATCCCCCAACTGGTGCCGTAGACCTGGGGCAGGGCCAAACCGAGGAGCGCCACGAATAGCCCACCAATGGCTGGCTTGAGCATCCGGGGGACCTTGATGCGGTCGAAGAAGCGGGTGCGCATGCCGTGGAACATCTTGACGTAGAAGATCCCCAGCGGAATGCATATGAGGCCGAGTACCAGGTAGAATGGAAGCTCCGCCATCCGTGTGTAGTCGACGGGTGGAATGGCGAAGATCCGGTCGTAGCCGAAGATGGCCGAGAAGATTGTGTAAGCCGTAACCGAAGAAATGACGCTGGGTAGCAGCGCTTCTGATTCCATGTCTTCTGCGTAGAGCACCTCTACCGCAGAGATGGCCGCCCCTAACGGCGACCGGAAAATGGCCCCGAGTCCTCCGGCGGCGCCGGCCAGCAAGAGGATGCGGCGCTGGCGAACCCCGAGGTGGAGCCGGGTGGCGAGAAAGCTGCCGAGGCCAGCTCCGATCTGGGAAATGGGGCCCTCCCGTCCAACGCTACCACCGGTACCCAGGGTGATAATTGATGCCAGTGCCTTCAGATAGGGCACTCGCCCGCGGATGACTCCCCGCTTGTTGTGGAACGTGTTAATCATCGCCTCGGTGCCTACCCCTTCGGCTTCTGGGGCGAAGCGGTAAATAATGAACCCGGAGAGTAGTCCGCCGAAGATGGGCAGCAGGAAGAAGAGCCAGGATACAGGCGAGTCGCCGCCCGTGGGGGGGAAGAGACGTTCCCCGGCCGGCTGCGAGACGTAGTAGTCACAAAGCCCGCCAAAGAGTGTGTGCTGAACGAATTCCAATGAGAAGAAGAAGGCCATTGCGGCGAGGGATGAGAGGCACCCGATAACCATCCCGTAAAGCAGCATGCGCAGCGGCTGCCCCATGGAAAATGCCTTCACCACCATGTCGGTGTATCGTCGTATCGCCTGCATCTAACTCCACTTACTATCGCTGTCTTGCGGTATGCGCCCGGAACCGCCGTCCTGTCAACCAAAATCGAGGATGATGGGGCTCTCCAGGGCCGATGGAGAGCGGGCCCCGGCCCATCGGTGCTTGTCACCGCCGGGCACCATTGGTAGAGTACCCCGAATTGTGGAGGTGCAGCGATGGCGGAAGTGACGATCCATCAACTCTGGCAGCGATTGAATGCCAATGTCGAGCAGGCGCAAAGGAAGCTGGGGATCGAGGAACCTGTGGAGGCAATCCAGCCTCCGAGTGAGGAGTTTGGCCACCTTGGCTTTCCCGCGTTCAGCTTTGCCCGCCAGCTCCGCCGAGCGCCCCAGCAGATAGCGGAAGAGATTGCGGCCAACTTCGAGCCCGACGAGCTGATCGACCGGATTGAAACCCTCAAGGGCTACGTCAACATCTTCCTCAATCAAGAGGCGCTGGCTCGTAGCGTGCTCGGGCTCATCTATGCCCGTCAGGATCGCTTCGCCGCTACAGGAGCATCCTCGCCCGAAAAGTGGGTACTGGAATACTCCTCGCCCAACACCAACAAACCGCTGCACCTGGGGCATATTCGCAACAACCTGCTCGGCCTGGGGATTTCGAATATCGTCGGCTACTACGGCAATGAGGTGGTGCGGGTCAATTTGATCAACGATCGCGGCATCCATATCTGCAAGACGATGCTCTCTTACATGCTTTGGGGTGAGGGAGCTACGCCCGAATCCACGGGGGTCAAAGGGGACCATCTTGTGGGTGAGTTCTATGTCCGCTTTGACCGCGAGTTCAAGCATGAGTACGAGGCTTGGATTGAGGGACGGTCGGATCCCCTGACCGAAGATGGCTTCTTCAACTCTGAGCACTCAAGCCTGGGTAAACAGGCTCGGGAGTTGTTGAGCAAGTGGGAGGCCGGTGACCAGGAGACGCTCGAACTGTGGAAGCGCATGAACGAATGGGTTTACGCAGGATTCCGTACCACCTATGACCGCATGGGGTGCGTCTTCGACCAGATGCAGTACGAGAGCCAGACATACAAGCTGGGCAAGGCGCTGGTCCAGGAGGGTCTGGAGCGGGGGATCTTTGAAACGCGGGATGATGGGGCTGCGGTTTTGGACCTCGAGAAGGTCGGCAAAGAGGGTGAGAAAGTGCTCCTGCGAGCGGACGGTACCAGCGTCTATATGACCCAGGATATCGGCACGGCCGCACAACGTTTGGACCAACATGCCCCCGACAGTCTTGTCTATGTAGTTGGCGACGAGCAGATCTATCATTTTCAGGTGCTCTTCGACATCCTCGGGCTCTTACGCAGCGACGTGGAGCGCCAATTCTGCCATCTGGCCTACGGAATGGTGCGTCTCCCCGAGGGCAAGATGAAGAGTCGGGAAGGCAAGGTGGTTGATGCCGATGATCTCATGGATGAACTGCACGCGCTGGCGCGGGAAGAATTGCTTTCCCGAGAAGCGGGTGGACGAGCCCACGTCGAGAACCTCTCTGCGGAGGAATTGCAACTAAGGGCCGAGGGAATTGCCCAGGCCGCATTGAAGTTCTTCGTCTTCAAATTCACTCCCCGCAAGAGCTTCGAGTATGACCCGAAAAAGTCCATTGATTTCACTGGCCAGACGGGGCCGTATTGTCTCTATGCGTATGCTCGTACACGCTCACTTATCCGGAAGAGTGGATGGGACGGCAAGTTCGACCCCGCGTTGGCTAAGCACCTTACGCATCCCGCCGAGGGCGAGGTCTTGCGCCAGCTTTTTGCCTATCCCCTGGTGGTTGCCCGGGCTGCCGAAGGCTACGATCCATCGAAGATTGCCGACTACGCCTACGTTCTGGCCTCCGGTTTCGCCCGTCTCTTTACTGACAAGACAGGTTATCCGATCCTGACTTGTGAAGATGAGGCAGTACGTAACGCCCGAATAATGCTCGCCGGGGCCGTCGGAATCGCCATTCGGTCGGCCTTGGGACTACTTGGAATTGATGTGTTGGAGGAGATGTAAGGCACCGCTTGCCTGCGGCTTACTCAACATCATAGACTCGCCCTCTAACACTGTATTGTTCATAGCCGTCGTCGTTGAACCAAACCACGACGTAGGAGTTGCCAGGGATAGCCGCTACGTCCGCGTTTCGCTGTTTCCCCTCTACGGTCTCGTTGACCTGGAACTCATTGGCAGTCAGTTGAACTCCGTCGCTATCGTAGACCCTGGCCGCGATTCCTTCCTGGTCATTGTCCCCGGGCAAGCCCGGGGTCTCCCAGGCGATGACGAAATGGTTGTCCTCAAGCACTGCCACTGCCGGATCTCGTTGCGCACCTAATTGGACGAGTTTGTTCACCAGGACATCGTTTTGAAAGATGGGATTGCCATCTTTGTCGAAGAGGTTGAAGACAATGCCCAGGGAGCTGGCATCCTTGCCGAAAGTCTCCCAGGCGCCAACATATTCGCCCGCAAATTCCCCTGCGAAGCCAGCCACTGCGGGATAGCTTTGCATGCTCGCGGTAATGGTATTGACGAGCAATTCGGGGCCATTCTTAACGAAGCCCTTGGTGAAACGCTGGCTGAAGATATCCCAGGAATTGACCTGTCCGTCGGAGGCCCACGCGGCAACTACGCCGGTGTCGGAGAGGCGGGCTAGGACTGGATAGCGCTGGTCGTTGGCCAGGTTGGTGTTGATCAGGAACTCGTCGCCGAACATATTTCCGGCGGGATCAAATCGCTGGCCGTAGATCTCGGGGTCGTCTCCTCCGTTGGCATCGTGTTCCCAGGCAACCATGAAGGTCCCATCAGCCATGCACACAACGGTCGGGGAGGTCTGGTTTCCGGCGGTAGTTGTGTTGACCAGAATCCGCGTATCGCTGTCGGGAAGGGCTGCCGGCCCGGCCTCTGGCAGAATCTGAGCGACGATATCCCACACGTCGGTATCCTCCCCCGGCCCGTAACTATCTTGCCACACCACCACGTATCCACCTTCGTCCCGGGGGAAGTTGTCGATGTCGGCATTGTTCTGGTCACCAGAGACCACTTCGTTGACGACTGCTTCAACTATCCCGACCGGTTCGATTTGCGAATCGTACCGGCGCCAGACAAGGTCAGTCTGGGAACCGCCGGAGAAGGAGCGGACCGTATAGACCACCGCGAACCCACCACCCGGACTGGGGGCAACTTTCGGGTGAATGTGAATGCTCTGCCCGGGGGAGAGGTTGACTGTGCTAATCTCAAACTCGTCGTTGACCACACAGTTTCCCGCCCCAATGCAAATAGCGCCGTTCACGCAGACCTTTTTCGTTAGCCATCCCTGGCCATCGAATGTGCATTCCTCAACCTTGTTGCCAACACATCGCACGGACCCCGGGGCACAGACCCGGCAGTTGCCCTCATAGCAGGCCGGGGTGGCCCCGGAGCAACCGCCAAAGGGGAACCAGGTGCCATCCCCACACACCTTTCGGGTCTCTTTATCTGCGCAAACGGTCGTGCCGGTCTCCGCAAAATCACATACATCAGTATAGGGGTCCACATATACACAGTAGGAGGAGACAACGGAACAGAATTTCAGGTCGCCGTCCTGTTCTGCGGGAGTCTCGTGACAGATTCCGTACATGCAATAGGTCGCATCCTGACAAGGCTCGCACGGGTCACATGTCAACTCGTCAACGTAGCCATCGCAGTCATTGTCCAACTGGTCACAAGTGACCTCTTCCGGTTCCCATTCCGAAATGAGCGCATGGATGCAGTACCAACCGTCTTCTCCTTGGCACTCGGCATTGAGGAGTTCCGAATCGCAGACGCCCTGCGTCAAGCAGGCATCGCTCTCCTTCCAGTCGAGTTCTTCGTCAATGAAGCCGTCGCAATCGTTGTCTATTCCGTCGCATTTCTTCTCGATAGGACCATCGTATCCAAATACTTCATCATAATTGCATATCCATGTGAACTCACCACCAAACTCGACACAAGTGGCCGTAATTTCGCCGTTTTCGCAGACCCCCAGGGCCTTGCAATTGGCCCCCTCTTCACCGATCTCGCCACATTCAACGTCGCCACATTTTGAGATGCAGACACAGGCACCTTCAAGGCAAGCGTCTTGCTCACCGGGACACTCTCCGCAGCTTCCGCCGCAACCGTCGCCGCCGCATACCTTGTCCGTACAATCTGGCAGGCAGGAGCAGGCACCGTCTACGCAGACGTTTTGCCCACCGGGACAGTCGCCGCAACTAAAGCCGCAGCCGGCATCACCGCACGTCTTGCCTTCACAATCGGGCACGCAAACGCATGCCCCTTCGGCGCAAACCTCTTCTCCCTCGGGGCACTCTCCGCAGCTACCACCGCAGCCGTCGGTACCGCACATCTTGCCGGTACAACTCGGTTGGCAGATGCATGCACCTGCTATGCACGCATCCTGGAATCCGAGACATTCTCCACAAGAGCCGCTACAGCCGTCGTCTCCGCACGTTTTGCCGTTACAATCGGGCAGACAAATGCACGCGTTATCGATACACTCGTCCTGCATTCCGGGACACTCTCCGCAGGTCCCGCCGCAGCCATCGCCACCACACTCCTTGCCCAGACAAACTGGTGCGCAGTTACACGCCCCATCCAAGCAAACGTCCTGCAAGCCCGGGCAGTCGCCGCAGGTTTCGCCGCAGCCGTCGGGCCCGCACATCTTGCCCTCACACTCCGGCAGGCAAATGCAAGTGCCCTCCAAGCAAGCGTCCTGCACACCAGGGCATTCACCGCAGGAACCTTCGCAGCCGTCGGGACCGCATTGCTTGTTGGCGCAGTCCGGTTCGCAGGATATGTCGACGCAGGTCCCATTCTGGCAAAGGTGGTCCGCCTTGCATTTGCCGCAGTCACAAACGTCTTCGGGACCTGCCGGGCCGCACTCCAGGTCGTCGCATAGCGCATCGCACTCGATGGTGCATTCTCCTGCCTCGCAGGGACCGAAGGGACATTCTCCACAGTTTTCGCCGCAACCGTCGTCGCCACATTCCAGACCAGCGCAATCTGGCACACAGAGCAGGCAATGCCCTCCTTCGCATACGTGGCCGATACCACAGTCGCCGCAGCTTCCACCACAACCATCATTGCCGCAGACCTTCTCATTGCAATCGGGGACGCAAAGGCACTGACCGAACTTGTTGCAGGTTTCCCCCTCGCCACAATCACCGCAGCTACCACCGCAACCGTCCTGGCCGCAGACCTTGCCCAGGCATGCGGGTGTGCAGTCACCATCGCCGGAGAGCATGTCGGCAGAAGTCGCCAGGTCGCCAGCGGCTGCCGCAACGCCTTCCTCGCTGCACCTGCATCCGAACATCAACAGCGCGGCCAGGAACATTGGCGTGACGGTCAGTTTGAACATACTCCTCTCCCGCGAAAAATCAGGTTCGGCAGTGAATCTACCCGGTAGCTCAATTATCTAATGAGGGCTTTGCCGAGTCAAGCTATCCATGATGCCGGAGTTTGGGCTTTGGGTTGTTGGGTGCACTATTTGCCACTCTTTCGGGAAACTATGATTATTTTGTGGAGGGAGAGGCTCTTGGAAGTCTCGATGAGTCCCCTAGACCTTTTTCAAAAGGTGGCCCATGCGGGTCTTCTTGGTGCGGAGGTATTCGATGTTGCCTTCGACCGGTTCAACTTCGATAGCGAGTCGCTCCACTACGTCCAGGCCGAAGCCGCCGACGCCGATGATCTTGCGGGGGTTGTTGGTGAGGAGCCGGATCTTGCGCAGGCCAATGTGGCGCAGCATCTGCGCCCCGATGCCGTAGTCGCGCAAGTCGGGCTTGAGGCCCAGCGCGATATTGGCTTCCACAGTGTCCTTGCCTTCGTCCTGCAGATTGTAGGCCTTAATCTTATTGGCCAGGCCAATGCCCCGGCCCTCCTGTCGCAGGTAGAGTATAACTCCGCTACCGTTGGCTTCTATCATCGTTTGCGACTGCTGGAGTTGCGGTCCGCAATCACAGCGGGTGGAACCGAATACGTCGCCCGTCAGACACTCGGAGTGCACTCTCACCATGGTGGGAGTGTCGGCGTCAATCTCACCGAGGATGAAGGCTGGGTGAGTAGTGCCGTCGAGGAGGTTGCGGTAGACGCGGATCTTCCACTCTCCTGACGGCGTAGGCATATCAGCTTCGGCTTCAACTTCAACGAAGTATTCTCGCTCCAGGCGGTACTGGATCAAATCGGCAACGGTTACCACTTTCAAGTCCCACTTTCTGCCAAACTCCAGAAGCTGAGGCAGGCGGGCCATGGTGCCATCTTCGTTCATAATCTCACAAATGACCCCCGAAGGTATGAGACCGGCGAGGCGTGCCAGGTCAACTGATCCTTCGGTCTGTCCACTGCGCACCAGGACACCGCCTTCACGGGCCCGAATGGGGAAGACGTGGCCAGGCGTAACGACGTCATCGGGCCCCGAATCATCCCGAATAGCCGCCTGAATAGTGGCTGCCCGGTCGGCTGCGGAGATGCCTGTCGTAACGCCTTCGCGAGCTTCAATAGAAACGGTGAAGGCGGTTTCAAAGGGGGACTCGTTGCGTTGAGTCATCATTGGCAATCCGAGTTGGGACACCTTCTCGGTGGTGAGGGTGAGGCAGATCAGGCCCCGACCGTGGGAGGCCATGAAGTTGATTGCTTCCGGAGTGGCGAACTGAGAACCCATGACGAGGTCGCCCTCATTCTCACGGTCTTCATCGTCCACCAGAATGACCATCTTGCCGGCGCGGATATCTTCAATGGCTTCGTGGATGGGTGATACGCTCGTCATGCTTCCCTCCTGGCCTGGACGACAGGCGGGCACAGTATAGCGGCGAAGCCGTAGAAATCCACTGTTTTCACAGTGGCCCGGTTGCTAGCCGCCGCGACGGGGGCCGTCAACGGGGGCCGTCGTCGAGGGTGGTTTTTCGGCAAGCGCTTTGTAACAAGCGACGCGGTGGGTGGGGTTGGCCATGACGAGAGGCGGGGAATTGTACTGGCATTTCATGTCGGTCAAAGAGCAGTTCTTCTCGTAGGGGCAACCGACGGTGCCCGGCGCACCTCGAGGGGCAAGCGCTTTGGAGTCCTGGCCAGCAGTTCTGGTCAGTTGACCGGGTACCGCGGCGAGGAGTGATTTGGTGTAGGGATGGAGAGGATTCTCCATGACTTCATGTGCACTTCCGACCTCAACCAGACGGCCGCCGTAGAGGACTCCGACGCGGTCGGCGATGAACTGTACGAGCTCCATGTCGTGGGAGATGAAGAGGAGGGTCAGGCCCGTCTCCTCCTTCAATTCTGCGAGGAGGTCGATGATGCTGGCCTGAACAGAGAGGTCGAGAGCTGACACCGGCTCATCGGCGATGAGGAGGCGTGGACGAAGCACCAGGGCACGGGCGATACAAACACGCTGACGTTGTCCACCACTGAGTTGGGATGGTCGACCGCCCAGTAGTTCTGGCTCCAGGCGGACACGCTGCACGACGTCTGCGACTCGCTCCTGCCGCTCCGCTCGCCCGACCCCGTGGATGATCAGTGGTTCCTCGATGAGGGCCCCCACCGAGAGGCGGGGGTTCAAGGAGAGATAGGGATCCTGGAAGACGACCTGTACCTCCCGTC
>CAZFVN010000124.1:10643-16465 GCA_964522395.1 uncultured Myxococcales bacterium | reverse complement strand
CTCAGAACGACACACTCAGCGCAGAACGGGGGGTACAAAGTCAATCAGATCGCGCCTGACTGGGCAGCCTCCGGCCCCCACCGGTTTTCTGGTGGTCAACTGAGCGACCCTCGGTTATAGTGTGGGGCCGCCGGGCCGCGGCTTGCTGGGACCGGCGGCAATTGCTTCAGGACAACCGATGCAGATATCGAATGCCACCATCGCCAGACTCCTTTTTCGCCTCGCCAATCTCCTTGAGATCGCCGGCGAAAAAGGTTTCAAGGTGAAGGCCTACCGGATGGCTGCAGACCAGACCCTGGACCATCCAGAGCGGATTGTGGACCTCTTCGCAGCGGGTACGCCGCTAACCACGATCCCCGGCGTTGGCGCCGCCATCGAGCAGCAGATTCTGGCCCTGCTCACCAAAGGGTCTCTCCCGCGCTACGAAGAGCTGCGAGCAACCATCCCGGAAGAACTCATCGAGCTGCTCTCCGTGCGTGGCCTCGGGGCCACCCGAGTGCGCACCCTCCATCAAGAACTCGGTATCGCAGGAATCGACGATCTCCAGGAGGCACTGGAAGCGGGCCGATTGCGAGAAGCCAAAGGGTTCACCCCACGCACCGAAGACCGGATTCGACGGAGCCTCTACGAGTACGTAGCTCACCGCGGCCGCACCCTGCGAGCCCTGGCAGAACCCTTTGCCAACAAGCTCCTCGCCCTCCTCGACACCGTCCCCGGAGTCGAACAGACGACCCCGGCCGGCAGCTACCGTCGCGGCCTGGAAACCATCGGAACCCTCGAAATAGTGGTCGCCACCAATGATCCCGAGGCAATAAGAAAAGCCCTGCCCAAATGGGAGCACTTTCGCAACTGGTCGCCCCGGGAAGACGAAGCTCTAGGATTCCTCAGCGAGGCCGACCTCAAGATCGCCGTCCACCACGTCGAACCCCAACACTTCGGGCAAACACTCCACCAACTTACCGGCTCCAACGAATACCTCTCTACACTCCCTCCGCCCCACCCGAGCAACCAAAGGGAGCGTGAAGGAGTACGCCTCGGGACCTCTTCCCACTGCCAGGGTGCTGCGCGACCCCGGCTCAATGCGGACCACGACGAAGGCCAAAGGGAGCGTGAAGGAGTACGCCTCGGGACCGGCGGAAAGCCGCAGTCCGAGGGGCTCTCCGGAAGCAAAGCGACCGCAGGCCTTACGGCCGATGTACTCGAGCAAGAATACTGCGTTGCAGCAGGCATTGCCTGGCTCCCGCCTGAGCTCAGGTCAGACACGTATGCCCTGGACGAGGTGCGCCAGTCAGGGCTTCTCGACCTCGTCACACTCGAGAGCATTCGCGGCGATCTCCATATGCACACCACCCACACCGACGGCCGCCACACCATCGAGGAAATGGCCATCGCCTGCCGGGAACGGGGATACGAGTACCTCGCCATCACCGACCACACCCGCAATGTCAGAGTAGCCGGCGGACTCCACCCCGAAGAAGTACCCGCCTACCTCGAGGCCATCGAGGCGGCCAACGATCGGGTGGAAGGCATCACCATCCTCAAGGGGCTCGAAGTCGATATCCTGGCCGACGGTTCCATGGATATGCCCGACGAGATCATGGCCCAGCTAGACGTCGTCATCGCCGCCATCCACAGCCACTTCGACCAGGACGTCGAAACCGTAACGAAACGTGTAATTGCGGCCATGGAGCACCCCCTCGTCCAATTCGTCGCCCACCCCTCAGGACGCCTGGTAGGACAGCGCAGCCCGCTGCTCCTCGACTTCGACCGCCTCTTTGCCGCGGCCCAGAGGACCGGCACGATGTTCGAACTCAACGCCAACCCCGAACGACTTGACCTCCACGACCGACACTGCCGCATCGCCCGGCAAATGGAAATCCCCGTCGTCATCAACACGGATGCCCACGCGCTCCGACAACTGGACAACATGCCCCGGGGAATCCTCCAAGCCCGACGCGGAATGCTCACCGCCAGCGACGTGCTCAACAGCCGCCCCCTCCCGGCCATGCTCAAACTCCTCAACCGCAAGCGGAAAGAACCATGAGGGCTGCCACCGATACCATCGTTGCCCCGGCCACGCCTGCGGGCAAAGGGGCGCTCCACGTCTTGCGCCTCTCCGGTCCCAACGCAGCCACCCTGTTGCAACCCTTCCTGCTTGACCAGGAGCTACCCGCCCCTGGCCGCCACGGCCTGCGAACATTGGTTGACCCAACCACCAGCCGGCCCCTTGACCAGGTCCTCGTTCTCTCCTTCAAAGCCCCCCGCTCACTCACCGGAGAAGACGTTGTTGAGCTCCATCTCCACGGCAGCCCCATGCTCCGCCAGGAGCTGCTGACCCTGCTCACCAAGGCCGGAGCCCGTCTCGCCGAACCAGGGGAGTTCACCCTGCGCGCATTTCTCAATGGAAAGCAGGATCTGACCCGGGCCGAAGCGGTCCATGATCTCATCGAAGCACGCTCCTCCCAGGCCCTTCACCTCGCTGCCCAACAGCTCCACGGAGGCCTTGCCAAAGCCATCGAGACCCTGCGCGACGCACTCCTCAATACCGCCACCCGTCTCGAGGCCGAACTCGATTTCCCCGACGATGTCGACCCGATGCCTCAAAATGAACTGGTGGCAAGCCTCGACACCCACGTCGAGGTTTTGACCCGGCAAGGCGCTAGTTTCACCAATGGAAAACTCTGGAAGGAAGGCTATCGAGTCGTCCTCGTGGGACCACCCAATGTCGGCAAGAGTGCTCTTTTTAACGCCCTCCTCGGGGAGGAGCGAGCCATTGTCACCCATGAGGCGGGCACCACCCGTGACTATCTCGAGGAGCCTCTTCCAGACTCCCCATTTCCCATTATGCTCATCGATACAGCGGGCTTGCGCGATGCCGACTCACTATCTGAGCAAACCGGAGTCGAACGCTCCCTCAAACAGGTGGAAAGAGCTTCCCTCCTCCTCCTCCTCGAAGATTCCAGTACGGTCCCCAATTCTGCCGAAGACACTCTATTGGAACGGCTTGCGAACCACCCGAATTTGGGAGGGGCCGCTGCGAACCAAGCGAGTTTGGGTGGAGTCGCACTGGATATGAAGATACCGCGCGAAGTCGCTCTGGATATGAAGACTCTGGCTGGAACAGTTTTGCGGGTGACGACCAAGATTGACCTCCCCTGCAAGCGAGATTGCCCCACCGACCAGTTGGGTATCTCAGCCGTCACCGGCGAGGGACTACCCGAACTGCGCCAAGAACTTGAAGCGCGCGCCGCAAAAGCCCTGGGGGACAATCCCCCCACCGGTGCCCTGACCAATCTCCGCCAGCACAATGCCCTCCTGCAAGCGCTTCAGATCATGCGACGGGTACAGGCCGACGGAGCAACCCTGCCCCGAGATATCCTGGCAACCGAGATTCGGGCCGCCCTGCTCCACCTCGCTGATATCTCAGGGCAACGGGCCCTTAGCGAGGAGATTCTCGACCGCATCTTCAGCCAGTTTTGCATCGGCAAGTAACCAGGAGGAATGATGCACAACGCCATTGTCAGATTGACCCTATTGCTTTTCGCCGCGCTGCTCTTCGCCGCTTGCCAGAAAATGGCCGCGAGCCCCGATGCAACGGCACCATCCGCTCCGCATGCCACCAAGGAAGAACCGGCCGCCCCTAAGCCAGACGTCATCCTTCCCATGCATGCCAAAAAGAAAGGTCCCATTATCGTCGGCGGCTGCAAGGAGGCCTGCGAGGACCCCAAGAATGCCTTTCGTAACTTCGCCCGGGCACTCTTTGGCGTCGGTGGCGATGAGCTGCCCTCCTGGAGGAGTTTCGTCGACACTACAACCCTCACGGACAATGGCGATGAACTGGGAATCCGCTGGGCCGACATGTGGGTCATGAAGCGCTTCGACGAGCGGGCCGCCGAAGTGAAGCAGTGGTTCACCGCCTACCACCTGCGAGTCGGCACCGTTGTCGACCGCCAGGCAGTAGAAGACGCCCTCGCTTCTGGACTCAAGTTCAGGCGTATCGCATCCAACGAGGTGGAGTTCATATTTATCGCCCCAGACAGGGAGTCCGCAGGCAACGCCGGAGAGTGGCGAATACGCATGGGAAGACGCGGACTTGAATGGCTCGTTCAAGCCATCTATGATTGAGCCGTCAGATACCAGGTTGGTAACTTTGACAGGCTGGAGGCCACAACAATGACCGACCCTAGTAATAACAGACGCTTCGACCGCGTCGACGTCAAATTACGCACCGTCTACCATGACGAAATTGATGCCGATGAGAGTGACTCTCTCATGAGTAATCTGAGCCAGGGAGGTTGCTTCATTCGAACCCCTCGGGTCCTCCCCTCGGGGTCGACCATCCACGTCAAATTCAAAGTCCCCGGAGTTGATGCCGTAGTGGAAGCCGTCGGGGCCGTGCGATGGGCCAACGATGGCGGTCCGGAAGAGGGCCGCGGCATGGGTATCCAATTCACTGAAATCTCCGACGAAGACCTCCTCATTCTCAAGCAGTACATTGCCGGACAACTCGAGTCATCACTGCTGTGGTAAGTCGCACCACTCTCCTCTCGATCCTCCTTCTGCTGTCCTCACCAGCCAGAGCGGAAGACCCCTGCCGCCCTCAGCAGTGGAAGGGCGTAGCGTGGCGGACCCTCACCGGCTGCCTGACCGTGCCGTGGGACGAGGCCGACAAGAACGCTGGCAACTTCCCCCTCTACTTCGAAGTCAGCGAACCTCAACAGCCCGCCCTGGGGAACCTCATTGTGCTCCACGGCGGCCCCGCCTATCCCCGCCGCCATCTCCAGGAGCGAGGACCACTCTGGCGAGGCCTGCGGGCCCACTACCGGATTCTCTACTTCCACCAACGGGGCAGCGGTTACTCCGCCCGGGTCGCCTCCCGTGCTGAACTCACCGGGAGAGAGGACCTCTTCACCCTCGCCCACACCGTCAATGATGCGCGTCGCCTCCAAACCGAACTGCTCGGCGGCGAACCAGTCAGCCTCATGGGCAAATCCGCCGGCGGCTTCATTGCACTTCTTTTCGCCCTGCGCTATCCAGACGATACCGACCGCCTCTTACTGGCCGCCACCACCGCCCAGCACGAATACATCTCCAAGCGGTTCCAGGTGAAAGAGGACTACCTGCTCAGCCTCGACGAACGCTACCCCGGCTTCCTCGAAAACCACGAGCGCGCCCTTGCGATTCTCAGGCCCGGCCTCCTCGATGACCTGCCTGGAGTGAGAGACCTTTTGCTGCAAGTTGATATCCTCGAGAACGTGACCTTCGACCTCTCCTACACTCTGGCTGGACAATTTGAAACCGTGGCCATCACCCGGGATGTGGCTGACCACCGCTTCGAGCTCCTCCTCGATAGAGTGGCCGCCGGGCGCAAAACTCTGCGCACCACCGGGATGGAATCTCTGACGGTCCTCAACCATATCACCTGTCGCGAATTCGCCTTCTCCCGCTCCAACCCCGATGCCTGCAAGATCCCTGAACTCGCCACCCTCTACGATGTTCGGGAGCAACTCTCCAATCTGCCCATCCCGACGCTGATTCTCAGCGGTCGCTTCGACCCCATTTTGCCCCCTCGATTCCAACAGGAAATTGCCGAAGCCATTGGCGAGAGTGCTATCTGGCACATACTAGAACTGTCTGCCCACATGCTCTTCCAGGAGCAACCAAGAGCCAGCTCAGAACTCGTCCTCGATTTCCTCCAAATATCTCGTCAACAGTCCGCACAAACTCCAGCTCTATAGTCTACCCCAATCTCCAGCCCTTCCCCCAAAGCCCCGCCGGGGCGACACTTGCCCATGCCTCGGGCATCAGCCCGGGGATCTCGA
>CAZFVN010000124.1:0-10543 GCA_964522395.1 uncultured Myxococcales bacterium | reverse complement strand
AGCCCCGCCGGGGCGACACTTGCCCATGCCTCGGGCATCAGCCCGGGGATCTCGAATCCCACCCAAAACACCACCATTTGCGGAATATCACAGTCCCCTCAGCACTTACTATAAGTTGGGCCAAATCTTGACGCGCGCCACTACGCGTACTAAGGTGAGCGACGTCGGAGGTTTTGATGAAACAGGCAGTTCAAACCTTACTTTCAGCCACATTCTTGACCGCTCTGGTCCTCCTCCACGCTCCGCCCGCCGCAGCTCAGGGAAACCAGCAGGGAGCCTATCAAGGGTGCCTGGATAACTGCGTGGAGAAGTTCGATAAGGTCGTCGATTCGGAGCGCAACTGCGAAGAGACGATGGCCAAGATCAACCACGACCTTGGCTTCATCCAGAATCTGTTCCAGCGCAACGACCTCTGCGTCGGGCGCAACCGTGGTGCTTGCAAGGATTTTCTAGACTACGCCAGACCGGCCGTGGAGAAGGTCCTCGCCCATACCCTCGACATCTCCAACTGCATGGAGGCCGATGCCCGCGCCCTGCAGGATGAACTCTGGCTCTTCGATACCGCCAAAGCGTGCAAGGGTGACGGCACATTCACCGATCTCCACGATTTCCTGGTCGCCAAGAAAGCCTATATCGAGGACCTCAACAACAGCGGCCCAAACTACCCCCTGGACCGGCAGATGTTCGATGCCTACGACGATTTCCACGGCCATCGACCCGATTGCCCGTCAGGTGCTCGTCCATCGCTGAGCCACGTCTATCCTCTTTTCGACTTCTATCTGGCACTCGATTCACTGCTGGCCTATCAGGCCTGCATGCCATCTTGCCGCGCCCCCACTGCGGCAGAGAAACAGATCTGGGCCATGGAAGAGGTCCTCCAAAAGGTCCGTAGCCAGACAGATTCCCTGGCTGTCGCTCTGCAGGGCCGGCAAGCCACCAGACAACAACGGCTGATGGATGAGTTGGGACTCTCTTTCCCATGTCGTCCCTACTCGAAAGCGCTAGTTGAAGTGAAAGCCAATCGTGAAGTTCTGACCCGGCTCGAAAACGCGCTGCGAGACATGCAGCTTGCGCCGGCAGAAAACGCCGGGAAACTCGACCAGTTCCAACGTGAAGTCGACCAACTTGGCGCTTCCGTAAGAGCCAGCGAAATCCTCGAGTTCGACAAGGCATGTACCGCCGAAGATGAGCTCGCTGCCCAGCTACTGGAGCGGAAACGAAAGGTCGTCGACAAAGTGCTAAGAGGGGAGACCTTCTGCTTTGAAGCGGCCCGCGTCTTCTCCCAGCTAGGCGAAACTGGCACTGCTTGCCAATGGCTGGGAGACTGCAACATGCCGCTGCTCTGCAAGAAAGGCTCCTGCTCTGGCGAGGTCTCAGTGAGTGACGTTCGCACCCTCCTCGATCGCGTCAAGGCATTGGCCGACCAGGGACTGCAACTCAAGATCCACGACGAACAGGGGCTGGTCAGGGCGGCCCAACGCCAGATCCATGACCTGGAGAAGGACGTCGCCGAGGCCGAGTTGGAACTCCAGGAACATAACTGGCAAGAAGCCGTTGCCGAGTGGCGGGCATCTTACCGCAAAGAGGTCCCTGCACAACTCGAGGATCTCAGTCAACGGATCGACGAGGTCGGTGCAGCCGAGGCCGACCCGGAAGAAGAAACTTCACGCGCCTGCAAGCGCGCTCGCCGAAAAGTCGGCGTCCTCGCTGGAAGCCTCACTGGTTTGCAAGACGCGCTAGGCGACCCCGACCCGGTCCTCCGGGCCAAATGGGTCCGTCTCAAGAGCCGCGATGCTAAGGCCCTCAAGGACGACCTGGAAGAGATCAAAGGGGATATTGAGGCAGCCTGCGAAGAACCGGAGGACTCAGGACCGAATCTCGTCATCTACGGCGTAGGAGGAGCGATCCTCCTGCTCCTCGTTGGACTGATTGGATTCTTCGCAATCAGGCGTCGGAAGTAGACTCTCTGCCTTCCTCTTTCCCCAACACCGAACGTACCGCTTGCTGGAAATCCCGCCGCCCCAGATGCCGTTTCACCAATCCCAGCGCCGCCACACCTACCAGTACCGCAAACCAGAGCGTACATATCCGGACCACCAGCACTGCCGTAACCGCGGCAGAACGGGCGGCCGCACTAAAGACCTCCACCAGCACAAAGACCATCGATGCTTCAGTGGCAACCAGACCGCCTGGGAGCATCGTCACCGCGCCAGCTACCGTACCCAAACTGTAAACAAAGACCGCGCCAGAAAGAGAAAACTCGATGCCCGCACCGGCAAGCACGAGATAGAACGCCAGACACTCAGCGAACCATGCAACCACCGAAATCACAGTCCCCACCAGGAGGTTCCGTGGGCCAACCAGCGCAAAGAGCGCATCCTGTAATTCAAGAATCGCCGTGCGACGCTCCTTTACGAGTTTGAATCGGGATAGCAAGTCGAGCACGAAGACCCCGGCTCGACGCCACAGCGCCAGCACCAGAACCCCACCACACAACACTATCCCCACCACCATGATGTCCCAGCCATATCCTGACGTCACGACGCCAAAGAGGGCGAGAACCAGCAGCGCCAGCAAATCAGTAAGGCGCTCCGCCAGAACCACCGGGGCAGATACTGCCACCGGCACATTGGCCGACTTCTTCAGCAGGTAGGACTTCAGCAGTTCCCCGACTTTTCCGGGAGTAACCGACATCGACAACCCGGCAAAAAAGACCTCGGCACTGAACCGGACAGGTAACCGCTGCCCCACGGCACGCAGATAGTAATGCCACTTGCCGAATCGAAGCACGTAGTTGGCAAATGCCAACGCCAATGCAGGCCCCACGGTCCACCACGCAAAATCTACCAGCGCCTGCCCCAGCGATTGGACATCCGCATAGAGCCCAATCGATGCCAGCAGGAGAACGAGGAGCGAAATGACTGTGATGACCCTGGAAGTACGCATCAACCTTTCCCGAGCAGAACTAGTTGTCCGCCAGCAATCTGGCAGGATTGGCGGGGATCATGACATATGCTCCCCGCCTTTGGCAACTATCGGAGGTAGGCATCGTCGCCCGAAAGGCGTTGCACCAGGCGGTTGGCATCGGGCTCGTTGGACTGCCACTCCAGGAGTAGTTCGGCGATTGTACGATTGAAGAGTGGATGGACGAACTTCGGCGCGATTTCGGCCAGCGGAATCAACACAAAGCCACGCTTGTACGCCTCTGGATGGGGCACGTCGAGTCCCGGCATTGATTCCACACTATCGCCTACAAAGAGCAAATCGAGGTCGAGAATGCGCGGTCCCCAGCGTACTGTGCGCTCTCGACCGAAGCGCTGCTCGGTGGCCAACATCAGCCCCAGCAATCCCCGGGGCGTCAGGTCGGTAGTGAGCTCCGCCACCGCGTTGAAAAAGTCGGCCTGCTCAATATCTGAAATGGGAGTCGTTCGATAGATCGAGGAAGCTTGCCGCACCCTCGCCTGCCCGCTCTCCTCCAGCGCCTCCAGCGCCCCTCGCAGCGTGGCAATGCCATCCCCTACGTTCGCCCCCAAACCAACAAATACACGACCCGCCATCTAGAACTCCTGCAGCGCGCACTACATTGCTGAGGCGAGATTGTCGCTGAAAAACGGCGTGGCCTGGACGGCCGAGAATGATTCATCCGTAGGGACGTAGTCCTGCAGGTACTCCTGCAGGTCTTTTTGATGTTTCTTCAAGAACTTGCGTGCCGACCGGTTATCACCGATATCGAGCATCTCTTCCTGCAACTTGTCCCACTTCGAAAAGGTCTGCTGCGTCTCCTTGAACTTCTTGCAAATGGGCATGTGATCATTGGCCGCGCAGCCGAAGTACTTGTCCGGAACGGTCTTGCGCCACAGTCCTCCAGGACCAGTGATATTATAGGCCAATTCGTTGAATGCATTGACCAGTTCAAGAGGCTCATCCGGGGAGCTTTCAAAGTACTCTGCGTAGGCCCCCAGATACTCATCTTCATACTTCGAAAGTTCCGACCAGAGGGCTCGCTGCAACGCATCACCCTGACGTGGCTTCACTGCACTACCAGTAGCCTTGCCCGTCGGCGACGGCGGATAGTTCATCAACGCCCAAATCCCGCCTCCAACAACCAGCACAACAGCCAATCCAATAAGAGCTTTCTTCATACCAGTCCCTCCAGTCAGTACGCCACCATTAATTCAGAAACTCCCCCGCAAGGTCAAGAGAAACACGTTGCCCCGCCCGCCATGCTCAGCTTTCGGAGAACGGACGGCGACCACGTAACGAAATGTGGGCACCGCTGAGAGATGGGCCTAAGGACAGATATCGGGCAACTGCACATTCAAGTAAATCTTCGCCGGATTCTCATCAGGATCATTCGAGAAGATCTGGAGCGCGTTGGAGTCATTGCTGTAATTCCCGTCCGTATCACAGTAATCGAGCGTGATCGGCAACGGCGCATACCCCGGCGAACCCTTCGGGGGCAATACCGTCCCAGGGCCAGGCACCTGCGTCTGACTCCATTCGCCACTTTGCTTCTCAAACGAGGTGGACTGGATGACCAGGTTCTGATTGCCCGCATTCTCAATCGCGAAATCCTGGGCGAAACAGTAACTCCCACAGCCAAAATTAACCGCCGAAATGGGCAGCACGATATCGGGCCCCTGCTCCTTTGGCTTCATCAACACCGTCCGCACCAGATGGTCCGGATCACTCGACCAGACGGTGAACACTGATGGGGTTGCCGGAGTCCCGTTGTTCGGTTGGTAATGGATCTTACCCGCCACCGAGTCCCCTTTCGCAATGACCATCGGCAATGACTCTGGCAACCCTGGCGTCGTCCACTCCAGAGTTATCGCCGGATTACCACCCTGGGCCAGAAAAGCATCCACCAGATTGAGTTGATTAAAGCCATTACTCTTAATGGAGAAAGTAATCGTCTTCGAGTCGGGAGGCAGCACATCAAAGAGGTACCAGTCAGGATTATACGCCTGCTCATCCACCACGATGATCACCGCCGAGCCCATTATCTTCCACTCGTCTTCATAGCACTTTGTCCCGGGAATACACCCCACATCGGCAGGCAAATAGTCCGGACCCGACGGGGTATCTTCCACCGCTACACCCTCTGGTCCCCACTTCACATCCTGCAATACGATCGCATCGGGCCCCGGCACCGCCTGACCATCGACCCCCGGGGTGGCAACCGAATCACTCACCACCCGCGCTCCATCAGCGAGATAATTGCGATAGTTGGGATTCTCCTGCTCCAGGGTCGGCTCGTCCTCGCCACAGGCCACCGCCAGACCAACCAACAGAACACTCAAGCAGAGCCATTGTACTCTTCCCATTAGAGATCCTCCTGCCCCGCATTCTAAGGAGAAGCGGCGGCGCAAGAAAGGAAAAACATGGACAGCCACTTTTGCGTGAGTAGACTACCTTGACCGATGGAAGGAGGAGGCAATCAAATGACGCCAGAAAATAGAAAACCGGGGAAGACCCGGCGAGCCAGGCCCGGTTTCACCATGGAGAAGCTCGTACGGGTGGCTGGACCGACCGTCCGCGCCAATGCAGAACCACTCATCGACTCACCACGGCTGCTCAAGAGACTTAAAGATGGCGACGAGCTCTCCTGCACCTTCTATGGCTACGGCGCGTCCATCACCTGCTCCGTTACCGCGCACCGCTTCTCACTCCAGGACCTCTGCACCTGCAATGCCACCTACTTCTGCCGCCACTCCGCGGCCCTCGTCCTTACTTATCTCGAGAAGCCCGACTCCTTTCTCGAACTCGACGAGTACCTCGGTCGCCTCTCCACCGCACCACGGGAAGAACTCGAAGAGAAACTCCGGCATCTCGTCGGCCGCTACCCCGGCTCCAGCCTTGAAGCTCTGGGCCAGGAGGGTTTTGACCCGGCGGAAGTTCTCGACGAACCCGACGATGACATCATCCTGACCGATCCCGATGATCTCTTCGACGACGAAGAATTCAGCAGTAAGTTCGACGAATCGGAGGTCGAAACTCCAGCTAAGCAGCACTCTCTGGACGATCTCGAAGATTTCGATGACTTCGACGATCCCGGCAGTCGCGGCAACCTCAACTAAGCAAGGCGCCATGTACGTCTTCGACAAGTACTATGCTAGCGGCAATTATGGCAACACCACGATTCTGGCCGAATCGGTCCTCGTCTCCGCCCTGGGAATCGGCAGCGGCTTTCTCCTCTTTCCGGCGGAAGCCAGCCTGATTGCCGTCTTCCTTATTGCTTTTGCCCAGGCCCGCACCGTCGAAGTCCTTTTGAACCGTAACCGGGACGAGGTCTGGGGCGGAAAGATCCCCACCGCCCGGGCTAACATGCGGCTGGCCGTAAGCCTCTTCACCCTCTTCATGGGAATCCTCGGCACCTACGCCATTGCCACACTCATGATCCCGGAGGAGCGCTTGATCGGCCTCTTCGACCGGCAGATTGGCGACTACGGCGGCCACTCCATTACCGACGTCGTTTTTGATGACCTCGGGGCCGTCATCGGCCACAACGCCATTGTCCTGATAGCCTGTTTTCTATTCTCACTGATCTATCGCCACGGTGGGATGCTGTTGGTCCTCGCCTGGAACGCCTCCGTCTGGGGAGTCGTCTTTCCCTACATCGCCCGCACCGCCCCCGACCAATCCACCGGCGGGGCCGTCGTCTATTTCATTAAGTCCTTCGCCTCCATCTTCCCCCACCTCTTCCTCGAGGCCATCGCCTACATCCTCATCGCCATGGCCGGCGTCTTCCTCTCCAAGTCTCTCCAGAAGTACGAAATCGGGTCAGCCACCTTCAATCAAGTTGCCATGGCCGTAGCACGTATCGCCGCTTTGGCCCTGATCGTCCTCGTCATCGCCTCCGTCGTCGAGGCCCTGGTCGCCCCCGCCCTGATTACACTCCTCTTCACATCACCATGATGCTATGATCCAGTCCTGCCCTTCGTGGAGGACCCACTGCACCACATCGGCCACCACTTCCTCAATAATGTCAGACTGGACATCGGGGTCCGGGGGCGGTGGCATGCACTGAACACCATCCCAGGTATACCCCGCCGGACAGCTCCCGCAACTACCACCGCACCCATCACCGCCGCACCAAAGGGCGGCCGTCCTAAGGTATCGAATCACTACCTGACATCGGGTAGTCGATGGAGAAGCGATTACACTGAGTCACGTAGGACCGGTAGGGCGGACCCTCGTGCTCAAGTTCATACTGGTCCGCGTAGCTCTCCAGGTCGCCGCAGATTCCCGACACGGGTTTCCAAGTCTGGCACCGCCCCGGATTCGAGGCCTCCGGGTTGATCGCTGTACAAACCTCGTCTTCGTTGAACTTCGCGCTCGGTTTGCCCGCAAAGTTCAACGGATTGAGCTTGTCCGGGTCGTCCTCCGCATAGGTCGGATTCCATTTGCCGTCGTTGTTGTCGTTGGAATACTCCGACCACACCGAGACATGAATCCGGTCCTCTTCGGGATAGAAACGCATCATCCTGAAATACCCCAGCCCGGAACCCACATCACCATTGCCGATATTGTCGGCAGCATCTTTCGACCCGACATACTGGTAGTTGGAAAGAAAGACATGAACCGCCCGGTCGTCGGCAGCCCCGGAAATGTTGGCAGGCACCTTCATGCGAGAGTAGCTGCCCCCCTTCCACCCCCCGCCGTTGTCATGCCCGTTGAGCACGAAGTGCACGTTGAAGGGCACCACGAGCTGGGTGAATATGTCCGATGGCGAGCCACCGTTGAGCGTTCCATTCTCAAACTCCCAACACTTCTCATTACCCGTGCTGTACTTCGTGTCGTGCAAGCCCCCGGCCGTATCTATGAAGCTGTGCATCACCAGAATCGCCCGCCGGTCCTTGGGGCCGCCTGCGTACCAGCTCAGACGGTCTGCCGCCCATTTGATGACCTCTGGGCCGGGGCAGTACTCGAGGAAGAGGATCATGTACTGGTCACCGCCCGCATCGAAGAAGTGATAGCTGTTGCGGGCGAACCGGTTCTTGTAGGAACGGAAGAAGCCCTTCCACCACTCCTTCACACCGTTTGTGAAGTCTTCCTTGTAGTTCGCCGCGCCGAAAAGCCCGGTCAATATGTCTTCGCTATACTTCTTCCGCGGCTCGTTGGGATAGGTGCCCGAGTCCCAGTAACTGAGCACATCGTGATCGCCCCAGGCGATGTCGTAAGGGAGGTAGTGCTCAACCCCCTGCCAGGTAAATGTCGCCAGCTTGTCCACCGCAGCACGGGCAACGGGCCACTCCACCGGATTGCCGGCGTTGTTGACCACGTCGCCTAAGTGGATGCCGAAAATCATGCGGTTTTGCGGATGGTTGTACATCACTCGCAGGAAGTTGGTCTGGGAGGTGAACATCTCGGCGTAAGGTGAAGTCGCGGCCGTGTACATCTGCGTGTCCGGGAGCACGGCCAGACTGAAGACGCTGGCCGCCGGCCGACAGATAATATCGAGCTCCGTCTGATCTTCACCAACCACCCTGGTGTGCACCGGGATACCCACTTCGTCGCTCTCCTCGCAAACTGGAATCGCACAAAGATCGTTGGCGCAAATCGATTCGATGCAGTCCGTGCCTTTCTCGCACGACCGTCCCACCTTGCACTTGGGACACTCGCCACCACAGTCCACGTCACTCTCGGTGCCGTTGGCAATGCCATCGTCGCAGGTGGGGATAACGCAGACTTCGTCTACACACTCACCTTCGGCGCACTCACATTCGCCGCCGCAACCATCGTCTCCACACTCGATGCCCTCGCAGGAGCCAACGCAGATGTCCGGCACCGTGAACAGATCGTCCACCAGGTCGGGAGCATACTCGTCAGGCTCCAGATCCTCGGCCACCACATCCTCCGGCGAATACTCGTCCAATGGAACATCCTCGGCCACCACATCCTCCAGCACCAGGTCCTCCACCGAGGACTCGTCCGCCGGAACATCCTCAGCCACCACATCCACCGGCACTACGTCCGACGGCACATCCTCGGCCACCACATCCACCGGCAACACGTCCTCCACCGAGGACTCGTCCGACGGCACATCCTCGGCCACCATATCCACCGGCACTACGTCCGCCGGGGCACTATCGCCCAACGTCACATCGGGCCCGGCACCGTCCACCGGTACAGCCTTGTCCGGCGTAATGTCACTCCCCGAAGCACCATCTTGAGGGAGCAGGTCTACACTACTGCCACCGTCCAACAGGTCCTCTGTCCGGCCATCAGTGGTCGTCTGATCAGTGCTGGAAGTTGAACAACATAAGAGACCAGCGGAGAGAACGATAGCAACAAGAGATTTCAACAGGAGCCTCCTCGAGGAGATTGTCGCACGGCAGCTACCAAAACCAGCCTGGCAGCGCCACGGGAGCAGTTAGCCCTCTCAGTCTAGAGGCCAAATCCCACAAAGTCGAGCAACATTCTTCCACCCTCATCAAGGCCAAACGATCCCAACAACCCCCGACCGTTCAGACACATTGGTCACCGCATCCCGCGCCAGCCCCGATACCATGAAGTAATACTTCTCCCCCGACACCGGCTGAAAAGCCGTGAGCGGGTCCTGCTTAATATGATCTCCCGCCACCGCCGACTTATTCTTGCAAGTCTGACCCACCTTCATCCACTCCCACGTCGCCCCATACCAGGTGCCGTCCTGATAAACGAAAACCCACGGATTCGCGTTCACCACGTGGCCCACATGCTGCACTCCGGGCCAGACGTTGCTCTTATCGTAGTTCAAACAGATTAGCCCACCCTCAAACGTCACACTCGGCATACTCGCGGTCTGAGCCCAACCCGAGACGTTCTTATGTAACCACACCACCCCCGCAAAATCCGCCGGGAATTCAGGCTGCTGGTCACAAACTCCGCCCTCATCAATCTGGTTGTCGCAATCGTTGTCCTTTCCGTCACACACCTCCGTTGACGGCTCGCAAACCGGCTCAATATCAGGTTCCTCGCATTGGCCCGTCCCTTTGTCGCACACCCGCTCACCCAAACAGTCGATGTCCGCCTGGCAGACCGCCGGTTCCACACACGTCCCACTCTCCTGGTCGCACATCTGCAGCCCCGGACATCCTCCACAAGTTACCGGGTCAACGCACAGACCGTTGGCCTCGTCACAAACCTGCTCACCTGGACAGCCACCCTCGCAACTCGAACCGTCAAGCTTCAAATAGTGCACCCGGCCCGCCGCAATCGCGCCCGCCGGTTTGCTTCCCCGGTAACGTACTTTCACAGTTCCGCCATTGATCGCACCGGCACCACCTACGCTACTCACGGAACCACTGATTATCAGACCGTCGGCCCCACCGCACGCGAGCAGGATTCCGCCCACCAGAACCACCACCGCCATACCCACCGCCACCACCTGCCGTTCCACCACCAGCTACCGGCCCACCCGAGCCACCGCTGCCGCCACCAACAACCCCTCCACTTCCACCAGCACCACCATCTCCCCCAGCGCCGGTCTCATCTCCCGTAGGCACATTCCCGCCACCCCCAGCCCCATCACCACCCAAACCACCGTCAGCTATCACCG
>CAZFVN010000123.1:0-16482 GCA_964522395.1 uncultured Myxococcales bacterium | reverse complement strand
GCTCAGAACGACACACTCAGCGCAGAACGGGGGGTACAAAGTCAATCAGATCGCTAGAGCAGGCAAGCCTTCTCTTGCGAGAAAGTATTCTTGCAGGTGAAGCCAGACGGGCAGTCGAGGTCGTGGAAACAGATCCGTGTGCAATAAGTCTGACCTGCCACCAACGCATCGGAGAGGCACTGCGTGCCGAACGCACAATCGTTGTTCGTAAAACAGCTTGTTGCGCAGATGCCCTTCCCTTCCACCTCGACCTCTCCATAGCAGATCCCATCAACGCAATCCCCAGAGTCCTTGCACAGGGTACCGGCCTCACCTCCTCTGGGTTTGGCGCAGGCATATTTGCCGCTGGGAGCAGGCGGGTAGTAGAGCGTGCCATAGGTGCAAGTCATCCCGAAACCCTCTGGTCCACAGGCTTCACCATACTCGGTGCAGGTTGAGAGACAGCGTGGTCCGTCGCTAGTCGTCCCGCACAGGGCACCTTCCGGACAGAGGTTCCCTGGACCACAGGCGCTGGAGCAAACTCCCTTGTGCACCGACGGATTGCCGATGCACAAGCCCTGGTCGCAATCAGCGTCCGCACCGCACTCATTACCCTCTGCACCAGAACACTTGCCCGAAATCATCAAGAGGCAATAGCCCGACGCACACTCAGTTGAGAAAAAACACATCTCCCCCACACCCAGGCCCTGTTGTGCCGGACTGCAGACCATTTGGTCCGTTTCCAACACATCTTCCATCTCCTGGCAGGTAAAAGCCGGGGATTCAGCCATTTCGATACAAGTTGGCGTATCGACGCAATTGGGCAAACAGAGCGTCAAAACTCCCCACGGGATGCAGGCAGCCTCTTCCGGGCAGGGGGAAAATGAACTGCAGGCCCCCATGGTGCAAACTGACTGGGGGCCCATGGGCACGCACGAGAGACTCCCGGAGCACTGTTCATGCCCCTCACATGCCTTTCCCAGCGGCATGTTGGCATCTGATATGGGGTGGCAAACACTGCGGGCTTCGCCCTGCAAAGTAGTGATCGCTTTGCACCCGTAGCCAGGTCGACAGTCCTGATCAATTGTGCAGCTATCGAAACAGGCTTGTCCGTTGTAGAGCAACGGCAGGCAAGCGGTGCCTTCGGCGCAATCCTCCTGGAACATGCAGTCCAACTGTACGCAATATCCGCCGGGCCAGTCGAAACAGGAGAGACCGTCATCACATTCCGCATCCATATTGCATTTGGCGCCCACCGCACCCTCTGGCACCACGTCGGGCTTCTGCTCATTGATGTCCTGATCGCTGTCGTCCGTTAGCTCCTGGTCGGGAGAACCTCGCCCGTCAGGGACGGTCACCAACTCGAGAACGTCTTCCACCGGCCCGTCTTCGCTATCCGTGATATCCACTCCGTCAACCGGCATGCAAGTCGCGGTTTGGTGGTTCGCTTTGGTGCCCGGCGGACAGTCATAGCAAACTGCCAGTTTCGGATCGAAACCCTGGTTTCCACTGCAAGTAACCACGTTTTGCGCGCGACAGTTCACCATCATGGTCAGGGCAAAGCAAAGGGCAATGTTCCCGAGAATCCGCCGACGCACTGCCCTCGCTGCTGGATATCTCTTCATCTGGGCTGCTCCCATATCTCCTTGATCCTGTCAAACGCCCGAGCGAACGCCTCAGTCACTCGAGGGTCGAATCGTGTTCCCGCACCAGCCATGATCTGGCGTCGCGCCTCTTCAAGCTGAAATGCATCCGCCCGATATACCCTTGAAGAGGTCAGGGCATCGAAGACATCCGCCACACTGCAGATCCTCGCGGAGAGCGGTATGCTCTCGCCTTTCAGACCGTCGGGATAGCCTTGGCCATCCCACCGTTCATGGTGATGTCGCGCCATCTCGAGTGCAACCTCAGTCAACTCTGTGCGAGGATCGGCCAAGATCTGTGCGCCGATGCGAGTATGTTCCCTGATCAGATCGACCTCGCCCTCCTCCAACTGCTCCGGCTTAAGCAATACGTGGTCTCTAACCCCCATCTTCCCGATATCGTGGAGTGGAGCAACCAGGCGGTAGAGTTCCGCTTGCTCCGGCGGCAGTCCGCAGGCAACGGAGATCTCCCATACGTAGAGAGCCATTTTACGAATGTGTTGCCCGGTCCACTCATCTCGATACTCGGCCGCAATACCAAGGCGCTCAACGATCTCCACGCGGGTCCGCTCGACGTCCTCCTTGGCCCGTTTCAATTCCGCCAGTGCAGTCTGAAGCTGCCGGGTCCGAATCTCAACTTGCTCTTGGAGACGCTGATTGAACAGGGAGAGTTCGGAACGATAGCGGTCGATGCGGTCCATCATTCGCTTGGTTCGGAGATGCGACTTCGTCCTGGCCAACAGCTCCTCTTTGAGGATTGGTTTGCTCAGAAAATCGTCCGCCCCTGCCTCCATCCCCTTAACTTTGTCAGCCACATCGTTGAGCGCAGTCACCAAGATGATTGGCACGAAAACGCGGCTGACGCTCTTCATTCGTCGACAGAGATTCAATCCACTCTCGTCGGGAAGCATCACATCGAGTAGCACAAGGTCGACTTTTTCCTCTGTAAATAGGGCGAAACCGGTGCTCGCATTCGCCGCCTCCAGGACGCGAAAATCAGTTGCCTCCGCGAGCAACTCCACCAGCAGTTCCCGATTGGCGTGATTGTCCTCAATAATCAGAACCGTTGCTTGTCTCTCATCCATCTATTCGCTACCGAATCACGACTGGCTGCGTTGGCATCTCCTCCATAGTATACAGTTGCAAGAGCGCCTTGCGAACCGCCTCTTCGTCCTGTCCATGAACGACAAAGATGGGGCCTTTGCCGCGCTCCACAATGGGATAGATGTAGGAAGACCGTTTGAGTCCTCGAAAGGAGGAGGTGTAGAGTCTCCAGTTCGTCACTTTCTTGAGTGCTTGATACATATTGGTGGCATGTGCGGCAGTCGTGATAATAAATGCTGCCCGATTCACTCTCTGGCCTCTGGCATCCACAAAATCACGGGGTTCATCGATGGAAACTGAGATGCGCTCCACGTCGACGAAGAGGCCATCAAACATCGCGACGCTCGACTTGTCACCGAAGACCACTCCGGTTGATGCATAGAACTGGGGCCGGGGAGGGACCAGCTTCTTCTGCACGTCAATCGCCCGGGAGACAAAGGTCGGGTAGAACCCGCCAGGCTGATTGAAAATCTCACGCAGTTGCACGGCATAGCCTCTGGCCAGCTCATCTACCAGCCACGGGTACTCAAGCTGCGCGCTCCACGGCACCAACAGCGGTCCCCGAGGCAAATCAGGGAATCGTTCCCGCAAGAATAGAATCTCACCTAGCGCGACCTGAAGTGCAACTCTTACCATTTCGGCTCGCTCCGCATTGACGAAGCCACATTCGCGCAGCAACGCCCGACTGGATTGAGCAAGAGTTTCCTGCGGCAATTTGGTAAGCAGAAAGGCACCGACTTCTTGAACGGCCATGGTGAGATGTTGGAGCACAGCCTCGTCGCTTTCAGCCTTGTCGGCGGAAACGGGCAGAATAATGTGGTAGCCCATGTGGGCAGGCAGGACGAAACCGGGCGGTCCCCAGAGAACATTGACGGGAATGGTTGCCGGAATCGGAGTATTGATGCCGAAGAAGCTCTTCATCTGACCGATGAAACCGCCGGCATCGGCGAGCATAACAAGCACCTGCGCTTTCTTGGAGAATCCGGCAAGGTGGGCCGTTTCATCCCCCCAGTTGTCCTTGAGTTTCTTGGCAAAATAGATCAGCGTGCCGATGACGACCTTCTTGTCCTCGGGTGTCAGCTTCAGAAGCAGGGCTGCATCATTTGGCGTCCGCGTTTCGAAGAAAGCCAAGGCGAACCTCTCATGCGGAAGAATTGAGGCGGACCCAAAGAGTGAAGTCCAGGGCGAAGTACCCTCTTTTACCTCGGACTCATCCAAACGAGCCAGGCGCCGGCGAAGCCGGGCGTACTGATCCAGGACCGCGTAGTCGCCGTCGGAGAAACCGACCTTCTTCTCCCAGTAACGCCGATAGCTGGGGCTCGTATACCGAGCGTCCCATTGCGACAACTGGTCCACCATCCAAAACAGGTTGGCACTCTGTCCAGTGGCGAAGCGAAGCTCTGCGGCTTTCGCCGGAGCGATGCAGGTGACCATCAGGGCAAGTCCGAGTAGTGGGGCAATAAGTCGGTTCATGCAGCCTACCTCCTAGCGTACAGTCATTATAAGTGCGCGGGGTCAAACGTAAACCAAAATCTTTACCAGCTCCCGGTGGCTATGATAAGGTATCGGGTGATTTGAACAGAGGTCGTAGAATGTCTGGTTTCTGGAGTCTCAGAAGGCGTATTCTCCTCGCCATCATCACACTTCTTCTGCTTGTCGTCGGCTCCACAATGCTCATCCTTTACGAGAAAATGGGTGATGCCGCAGCTCGAGGCGACTATCTCGCTAAGCATATGAGCCGCTATCTGAGCTACCAGGATGCGGATTTGCGCTCGCTCCACATTGCCGCCACCGCGGCGGCCAGAATGCCTCAGATTCTGCAGGCAATTATGAGTGGTGATCCTGAAACATTGGATAGAACTCGAAAAGCGCTGGCGCGAGAAGTGGATGCCGTATTGCCCGTCGACATAGCGGTCATCTATGACAACGACCTGGAGCCGATTGCCCCCGCCAACCTGAAAGCGATAATGCGAAAATCGGCGCGCCTTTTCACCGGCGCGCAGAAAGGGAAGGCCATCTCTACGGTGGCGCTCCTTAGCAACGGAAAGGCTTTCCTCGTCGCGGCCGTGCCAGTGTTTGATGGTGATGTAACACGGGGAGTGGTGGTACTAGGACGGTCCATCGAGCGTCCCTTCTCTGTCTATAGTAAGGACTCTGATACCCGCAAACTCAAACAACATCAGCTTTCGTTCCTACTCGACGGACAAATCCATGCATCTACCGTCCCGGCTGAGGAGTTCGAAGAACTGGCCGAGAGCATTGCAGCTCGCTATGACGTTCCGGAAGGGGAGCTAATGGCCCCTGTCATGAACTTCCGCTCACGCGCCTGGGACCTCCACCGTCGAACCGTGCCGGCGCTCTCGGCAGAGGGCAAAGAGGTGGTCGTTGACCTGTCGCTTTTCCGGGTTCGCAAGAGCTATGAGTCACGGGTGACGGAGAATCTCTATCCGGTCCTCTATGTGGGACTCGGGGGGCTCCTGCTTGCCATTGCAATTGCCTTCCTCCTGGCCGGCACCATTACGAGGCCGATTCGCACTTTCACTGCCTCACTCAAGGAGATTACGACGGGCGATGCCGATCTGACAAAGCGCCTTGACGTGGCAGGAAAGGACGAGTTAGCCGGTTTGGCTGAGGCCATCAACGAACTGGCTGAGAAAGTCTCTAGTCTGGTGTGGAGGATTCGCGATGCCAGCTTGCGCCTGGGGCAATCAGCACAGGAGATCTCGCATGTATCCATGCGCACACTGGAGGGCGCTCAGGGACAGGTCGAGAAGATCGAAAACTCATCATCACTGACCAATGAATTGAGCCGAACGATCCAGGAGATCGCTACACGCGCCAATCAGGGAGCTCAGATTGCTGGCCTCGGAAAGGACTCTGTCGAGCGTACAGACACCGGCATGGAGCGGATCCGAGAGGCGGTTCACCTCTCCTGGGACAAAGTCAACAACCTCAAGGGCAACGTTGAGCAAATCGGTGCAATTGCGGAGCTGATTTCGAAGATCACCGAAGAGAACTCCATGCTCGCCCTCAACGCATCGATTGAGGCTGCCCGTGCGGGCACCGCTGGTCAGGGATTCGCGGTGGTGGCCCAGCAGATGCGGGAGCAAGCCAAGCGAGTAGAGAAGAGTAGTCGCGAGATCATAGAGAACATTCGTGCGATTCAGTCCATTACTCAGGGGCTGGTAGATAGCATGGATGACTCCAAGGCTGATGTCGACAAGGGGAGCCAACTAGTCAACGTAACGCTGCACCACCTCTCAGAACTGTCGGCAATCATGCAGGAAACGGCCGAGGCGGTGAAAGAGCAGGCTGCCGCCAGCGATGATATCGCGCAAATGACGGTGGATGTTCAGCGCATCGGCAACGAAGCCCTCGAGGCTTCTCAACAAACAGTTGAAGAGGGTTCTCGAATTAGGGAAAAAGCGCAGGAGTTGGCGCTACTGGTCGACCGCTTCAAGGTACGAGAGTTGCCGCCTGACTCCGCTCCTTCCAAGCAGTTGACCGCAGGGACCGAGTCTGACGGGGATGCTTGATTTTTGCCGCCAGTTAATCGAGTATGGGCCTGATGATGTGGTGATACTGAGGAGTGGACCATGAGCGACAGTTGTAATCGGTGCGGTGAGGCGCTTGACCCAAGTTGGTCTTTCTGCATGCAATGCGGTGCCCCTCTGGGCGAAACGGACCAGGGTACTGCCCCCGTCCCCGGCACAGATGACGAGCAGAAGAAGTTCAAACTCGTCCTGATTCGCGGCGATGGCGGTCAGACCGCCTCTTACTCCCTCGGAGGAAGCGAGCAGGTTGCCGGCCGGGAAGAAGGTATCATCCTCTTTCCTGATGACGACACCGTGTCCAAAGCACACGCCAATTTCTTTCACACGGATGGCAGACTTCTGGTGCGCGATCTCGGATCAGCCAACGGCACATTCTACAAGGTCACTACCCCCGTCCAATTGCGGGCGGAGGACCGTTTCATCTGTGGTGAGCAGTTGCTGCGTGTAGAGGAAGGCACCACCGTCGAACCCCAGGCGGATGACCAGGGAACCTACTTCGCCGGAACCCCCGTTTCCAACTGGTATTTTAAGCTCATCCAAGTGCTCAAGGGCGGTGGACCTGGGGCGGTACACTGCGCACGCAAGCCGAAGGTAGTCCTCGGCCGCGAGAAAGCGGACTTCTCTTTCCCCGACGATAAGTTCATGTCACACAAACACTGCATGGTTGAGTATCGCGACAGTAGCCTCTGGCTATCTGACATTGGCAGCCGGAATGGCACCTTCATGATGCTGCGCTCCGATGAAGAGAAAGTCTTAAATGAAGGCGACTATCTTTTCCTGGGGCGCCAACTCATTAAGGTCGTCGTCTAATCTGCTGCTTGCCTGCACTACACCTCGACAGTACAATGTTCACGAATCTGCCTTCTGGAGGCCCCGAATGCGACTGCTTCCCATTGTCATCGTCATTGCCATCGCAACGTCTGCTTGCTCGGACTCAACAACATCACCCCCGGCCGACCTCGTCGCAGACTCAGGCGGAGAAATGGTGGAAGCGGCAGATACTGCAGACGATTCGAAGGTGGACGACGTCGCGGTCGAGGCACTTCCCCAATGGCCCCACGGATGCGTTGAGGACCTCTGTGTGGCGGGGCCCGATTCTGCACCTGACCCAAGTGCCTGGGGCCCATTTCCGGTAGGAATCAGAACGTTTGAAACCACCCTCTACAGCTACAAGGATGTGGCCCGCAAGATTGTGGTCGACGTAGTCTATCCCACGACAGAAGCGTTCCGTGACGGCCCGTTCGAGCAGATCGATCTTGTGGCCCTCGCTCCGGATGACGTCAAGCCGCTGATGCCTGCCATGGAAATCGAAGCCATTCCGGTATTCATGGCTAGAGACGCAGAAGTCCGCGCCCATGATGGCCCATACCCCCTGGTCATCTTCTCTCACGGGGCTTTCGGGGTACGCTTCCAGAGCGTCTTCTTCACCCAGTACTTAGCGAGCCACGGCTACATTGTCGTTTGCCCTGACCACATCGGGAATACGCTTTACGATATGATCAAGAACGGCGGCTACTCTATGGATCCCGTGGTTGAGTCAGCCTTCGACCGCCCCCTTGATGTAGATCATCTGCTGAACCTCATGCTTGAATGGAATGAGGCCAAAGGGAATGATTTCGAGGGAACCATCGACCCCGATCGGATTGGCATGAGCGGTCACTCTTTTGGAGGGTATACGAGTTTCTACCAGGGCTTCGAGGAGTCCCGCATCAAGGCCATTTTGCCCATGGCTCCTGCCACCCAACAACTCGCTGCCTTTGGCTATAAACTCGAGGAATTCCCGATCCCCGCGATGGTTATGGCAGGCGGCGCGGACAAGACCCTCGAGACCGATAAAGACATGACCATGGCTTACGAGAAACTACCCGCTCCGAAGTACTACTTCGAGTTAATGACGGCGGGACATTACAGCTTCACCGACATTTGCAGCCTCAATCTCAAGCAGTTGGCTGACGACATCGGCTTTGGTGACGCCGAAGACGCCCTTGAAGATGGCTGCGGCCCCGAAAACGTCGACGTCGCATTCGCCCACCCGCTCATCCGTCAATTTGGCATCGGGTTCCTCAACGTCCACTTGCGCGACAGCGTAGGCTCGAAGGTCTACTACTCGGCGGAGGAAGGGGCCAAGTACGATGACGAACTTATCTACTTGCTGGAAGAGTAGTCCAGAAAAGCTACAGCCAATCGGGTCTTGACGGAAATGTACTAACGCCCTTCGACTACGCGGCGGGCTTCTCTGCAGGCTTCTCGGCGGGCTTATCGGCGGGCTTCTCAGTAGGCTTCTCGGCGGGCTTCTCTGTCTTGGCGGCCTTCTTTTTACCAGCCTTAGGTGGCGTATAGTTCTCGAGGTAGAAGACGAGAGCAGTCAGCCGCTGGTTCCAAACCTTCACCGGCTCGACACCCTTCTTCTCTTCCTTCTCAATGAGCGCTTTTAGAATCTGAACGGAGGCCTTGGTGTTCAGGGCGCCAATGCGCTCAAAGGCGAGAAGCATGACCTGCCGCAGGTCGCCGAAGAGTTCGTCATCGTATTCCAGTGCGCTAAACTCTTTGGCGAACATTTCGACGGCCGCTTTGGCCTTCTTCTTGCCCATGGGCCAACGGCTAATCACCAGTCCCGCCTTGGCTCTTGCCATAGCTTGGACGTAAGCTGTCTCACGCTCGTCAATGCCCTTCACGTCCTCGGGCACGTACGTCTCAGTGTTCCCTTCGACCTTGCCGGGGCCACCCTGGAAAACACTTTCGTAACATTCCAGCTTCTTTCGGCAGGAAGCGACAACGCCAAGCAAGACCTTCACGTCGACCTGAGCCATCTTCTCCTGGATGTCCTCGAAACGCTCTTCCTCACCGAAGTACTCGTCAAAGCCTTCGACAAAGACCTCATTGAACTGGTCCAATTCGGCAGGACCGACGGCGTAGGCGAGTGGCTGCAAGTAACGAATCATGAAATCCGACTCTTTGGCCGCCGGGCCCAACTCTTCCTGCTCCTTCTCAATCCTTGCAATTTCGTCTTCAGCCATCAAGTCTTCGTCGATTTCCGGTTCGTAGACCACGCGCAGGAGGGTGGCAAAACCATCAGACGTGAAATTGAAAGCCAGTCCGAGGGCGAGTTGAAGCCGGGCGCTACCCTCGACATTGCGGTCACGCATTATCTTCAGGGCCTGCCAGTGAACCTCGGGGTTGGCCACCGACATTATGCCCCACGAATCAAACTTGATCCGGTTGGTTTGGGCAATGGTCCAGTCCTGCCGAAGGTTGTCCGGAAGATTGGGGGGTTCAATGACAGGTCGGGCGATGTTCTCCACAAGCGCTTCTGCGGCTCGCAGATCTCGCAATTGGGCCAGGACCATGGGAATCCGCATCCCATTTCGCCACTTCCATTCGGAGATGGCGTTTTTGACCGCGAACTCTTCCATGTAGCGTACAGCCGCATCACCAGGTTCCGATTGGACGATGGAGACCAGATAGGGGGCGACGTCCGGCCCCACCATCAGCAAGGAGCGCAACGATTCCTTAAAGACCGTACCTCCATCCTTCGAGACGAGGAAGAGTCCTCTAATGAGCGCCTTTATGGCCTCAGGATTCTTGCTTCTCATTTCGCCCAAAGCGTTGGCCGCCAGCTTGTTGACCTCGATGCCCTGGATGTCCGGACTGCTATTTAGAAGCGCGAGATAAATGTCCTCGTGCGCACCCTGGAATCCGCCCATATTCTCCGAAGTCAACGCGCTCAGGGCGGGGCTGTACGCAGGTGCATATTGTCGCTGGGAGTTCTTGAGGTCCTCGCGCAGCGTCGTTGCCAGATCCTCTTTGAGATCTGTCAGCTTCCATTCGGCAATATTTGAGGCCGCCACCACTGCGGTCTCCGGAGACTGCAACGCAAGGCGGAGGATGTCAGAATAGAGCGCCTTCTTCTTGGCAAACTTCTCTGCCTCTGCCTTAAACTGCTTGGCGCTCGGGTCCCAAATATCGGAGACAACACGAATAATCTCCTTGTTGTACTTGCCTTGCCGGGGGTCGAACATCTCCTTGAGAATCGGTACCGCGTCCTGGCACTTCTTCTCCGAAATCTGCTCGAAAACGGATCTCGGATTGTCTCCGCCGAGAAGCGACACATACTTGCTACACTCGCTCTCCTCGCCATGCGAGCAACCTGCCAACCCCATTAATACGAACAACGCCAAGAATCGCCTCATCACTAGCCCCCTTCTATTCCGGCTGTAATCCAGCGCAAGAATACTCAAAGTTGCGTCTACTATAGCGGGGCCATTCCAGTAGAGTCAAGTCAAATGACTGGCAGATTCTGGAGGTTTCTAAGTCCCCATTTTCTTTTGTTTACAAAGCGCCCATGCTATCTTGAACCGGGGTGGGGGAAGGACCGTTTGGGGTGACGCACCGGGGGACCCGAAGCACGGGGCAGAGCATGACCGTAGAGCGATTTCAATGGGCCGATTTTGTCGGCGAGTCTAAACCTGAGGGCAGCCGCACGGGCGCCGGGGACGAACCGACAATTCTGCGTAGCATGCTGCATAGCCTCTTTGAAGAGGCTCCCGTGGGCCTCTTCGCACTCGACAACCGCTCCGGCAGGTTCTTACACGTGAACCGTGAATTCGAGAGAATCACCGGCTACTCTCGGGAAGAACTTCTGGAGACTTCGTTCACCAGAGTCGTCGCACCCGAGGACGTCGAGCGGGTCCGAGAGCACCGACGACGTCGAATGCGACGTGACCCCACCCTGCCCAAACGATACGAGATGCTCCTTATGACGCGTAGTGGCGACCGGCGAGCCGTTCTCTTCGACGCCAATCCAATCCACTTCACCGACGTCATTTCCGGGGCCGTGAGAGATATTACCAAAGAGAAGGTTTTCAAGGACCCGGTCTTGCACATGCAACGTTTGGACGGCCTCGCATCATTGGCGTCGGGGCTGGCAGATGAATTCAATAATCTTCTCAGCGCCATTGCCGGATACTCCGAACTGGCTCTTTCCAGCGCGCTGCCGAAGAGTAAGGTTGGGCTCATGTTAGGGAAGATCCAGAAGGCCGCTCAGCAGGCACTTCACCACGTGCGCAATCTCACCGCTTTCTCCCACAGCGGGTCCAATGCCATGGAATCCGTGAACCTCAGCAGCCTCGTCGAGAGTCTGGCCAACGTTTTGCCCTCTGCCCTTCCAGCCAAGCAATTCTCCTTCAACTCCACCGTTCCTCCGGCGAATTGCAATGTGCGCGGTGATGTCTCACAACTCGAGCAAGCACTCCTCAATGTCACTCTTAATGCCATCGACTCCCTTCCTCCTACAGGTGGAACGATATCCGTCGGCCTCGAAAGAACTGAAATCGTTCAGGTAGAGCTAGGCGGATTACCCTTGGGTCGCTACAGTAGGTTAGTCATTACCGACGACGGCCACGGCATCGCCACCGCGGATCTTGAGCGCGTGTTACAACCCTTCTTCACTACTCGGCCATCTCCTCGCCATACTGGGCTCGGCCTCTCTACAGCATTTGGAATCATCCGGGACCACGGAGGGTCGCTTTCGATTCAAAGCGACCCGGAATGCGGCACATCGGTGACCATCCTATTGCCCCTCGACGGTACACCAGGAGAATTGGTCCCTGCGAAACTGGAAGGCCACCTGGAAGAGGTGAGTCCTCACCCAACGGTGCTCGTCGTTGATGACCAGGAGTTCGTCAATGAACTCTTTCGCGATGTACTGGAAGAGGACGGCTATGAAGTCCATTGCTACACCGCAGCAACAAAGGCCCTGGCGGCTGTTCAGACCGCAACCATCTCACCTGACCTGATTATCGTCGATCTCATGATGCCCCAAATGGACGGCAGGGCCTTCATTAGACAGGTCAGAGAGGATGGCTTGCGGGTACCGATTATCGTCACTAGCGGTTTCTCGGGGGCAGAGGATGGGGACCAGTCATTGCGAGACGAGACGAGTGGCTTCCTGCGGAAGCCGTTCCGCCCGTCCAAACTTCGACAGATTGTTGCCAACACCTTGCGACCCGCCGGCAGGCCAGCCAAGGAGACCCCGTGATACTGGCAATGTCCAACCTGAGCCTGGCTCTATATCCTTTGGTGACCGTGCTGGTTCTGGCCGGCGGATGGGCCCTCGTCGTAGCAGTTCAACGTAGTGCCTTAAAGAGAGGTGTAGACAAGGCCAGGAGGCTGGCTGGAGAGGGTCGGTTCGACGAGATGACGAAGTTGATGGTTTCTCGGGGTAAGTCAGAGATGGCCGCCAAACTGCTGACTGAGCATGGCGAGGAAGAACGAGCTGCCGCGGTGCTGGTAGCTGCCGGCAGTTACGTGGAGGCCGCGCGCGTGATAGCCGCTACGGGCGCCAACGAACGTGCAGCAGAACTCTTCCAGCGCGGCGGAGACCTCTCGTCAGCAGGTGCTTGCTATCTTGCTGGTGGCTCGTACGACGAGGCGATACGCCTCTTACGACAGTGTGGCGAGCTTCCGGTTGCGGCACGTTTCGTGGAACAGCGCGGTCGTCACGACCTCGCCTTGAAGCTTCAAATGGAACTTGGCAACTATGTCCTCGCCTCCTCCCTCGCCTTGGAGCACCTCAAGGAGCGAAAGCAGCTCAAGATGGTGGCAGACACATTTGTCGAACAGGAGCAACTCGAAGCCGCCGTTCCCCTCCTCCTGAAAGGGCACTTCTTCCTTGATGCGGGAAGAGCCCTTGACCGTTTGGGGAAGACGGATAAGGCCATCGAGGCCTTCCTCCATCAAAACCATTACGAGGAGGCTGCCAATCTCCTGGCTCGCACCGGACGACATCGTGAGGCTGCTGAGTATTTCCTCAAAGGGGGCAGCTTCGCTCGCACCATTCAGGAACTCCTGATTGCGGGTGAAGTACTTGCTGCCGCCCGCCTCCACCGACGGTCGGGAGACCATGTTCAGGCTCTGGACATCCTCTCCAAAATTGGAATGGAATCCGGTGACTATAAGACCGCCCAGGTAATGGCCGCAGCGATCGAAGAAGAGAACCACCGGCTGGACCATGCCGCGGTAAGACTGCAGGAGTTGCTGAAGGTCATCGGACATTCGACGGAGAACCTCGAGCTGGTCTACCGCGTTGTTGACCTGCTCCTTCAGGTGGGCCGCAAGAGTGACGCGATTGCCTGCCTCGAAAGGACCAAGCGGGCTGGCGCTACGGCCCCCGACATCGATGAACAACTGATGCAACTTCGAGAAGCGCCTGACCGCTTGTTCGAGCCAGATCACGAGCATGACGCAACGGCTCCCGCCCACCGTCCTGGGCGTCTGCGAGGCAACACGACTACTGTCGGTTTCCCTCGGTCCGAGCGGTACACGCTGAAGCGGAAGCTAGCTCGCGGTGGCCACGGCATCCTTTTCCTCGTGGAAGATCAGAAGCTCAACCGTGACGTTGTTCTGAAGTTGCTACACTCCGAGAGCCTGCCCTCAGACCTGGCAAGAAAGTACTTCTTCCGGGAAGCACGAACGGCGGCCAGACTAAATCACCCAGGTATCGTTCAGGTCTTCGACTATGGCGAAATCGAGACACGCCCCTACCTCGCCATGGAGTTCGTTGAAGGCCTCAACCTCATTGAACTGCAGGAGTCGCTCAAAAACCAGATTCCATTTCACCGCTGCCTCTCCATTTGCATGCAGCTCTGCGAGGCGCTGACTCACGCCCATGAGCACACAATAATCCATCGGGACATCAAGATGGAAAATGTCATGGTCACCACCAAGTGGCAGACGAAGCTCCTCGATTTCGGACTGGCGAAAGCCCTCAATGAAAACCCCGATCGCTCTCTCTTTATTATCGGGACACCGTTTTACATGTCGCCTGAGCAAATCGTCGGCGATTCTCTAGACCTGCGCACCGATATCTACTCAGCGGGGATTCTCATGTATCGCCTCTTCACCGGAAGGTTGCCTTTCGAAGAGGGGGAGGTGCTAACTCATCACCGTTTCACCCAACCGCCCGACCCCCGCGAGTACATGCCGCAGCTACCGCGCCTTCTCGCGGAGACCATTCTTACTTGCATTAAAAAGGATCGAGACGAACGGTTTGATTCCGCAGCTTTAGTGGCTCAGCGGCTTTCTCAGATTTCGCCCGGAGCGCCACCATAGCCCGACGACAACAGGAGGCTTCGCGCAGGGAACAATGATAGCTGACCGAGAAGAGCCAGACCTGCGTAATGCCTTGCCGTTGATGCGCAAACGGATCACCGATGCCCGCTGGCGTCCAGTTGGCTTTGTCCGGGCACTGGCGCTGGCCGTTGCCATCGGTTTGCAGTACTCTCGCGAGCTTCCGGTGCTCCGGCGTAGCTACTTTGCCAGCCTCGCTGTTGTCGCCGGAGCTGTGGCTATCCAACTTGGGGCGCTGGTCTGGCTGACCCCCGACGTCCGCATAGTCCTACCTCTGACCGCAACGATTCTGTGGTTCGTTGGAGGCAGCTTCATCTTCTTGTCACAACTCTCCCTCGTGCGCACGAAGGACGGCATGCTCGCCCGCCGCTTCGGTTTCTCAAATGCGCTCACCCTCTACCGGTTCATGACCATTCCCTTTCTTTCGGCCCTCCTCCCCCTCTTTCCGGGCGACCGCAACGTCCTCTTCCTGGGAACCGCGGCTTTCGTCGTTGCCGCCACCACCGATGTGCTGGATGGCAACTACGCGCGTCTCACCGGCACAGTCACAGACTTTGGACGGATATATGACCCCGTTTGTGACATCATTATCAACGCCGGAGTTTGCATTGGAGCGTGGGGGGCTGGCTACGTTCCGGGATGGTACGCGACCCTCGCTCTACTCCGCTTCTTTCTGCCAGTTTGTGGTGGTGCCTTTGTCTATGCCTCTGGCCGCGCCTGGCGAGTGCGTCCCACGCTGCTAGGCAAGCTTTCGGTATTCGTCTATGTCCTCTTCATCGGATTGACCTTACTGGAAGAACTCTCAACAGCACCCTTCCTGAGTGACCTGACAGAACGATTCCTGCTGATCTCAGGTATGCTGTTCGCCTTTAACGTCGTCTATATCGTCGACCGAGGATTTGCATTGATGCGAAAGGAACGAGCGAGCGACTAGACTTGCAGAAGTGCTGCAACCTGCTTGCGAAGAGCATGAATCGAAATGGGCTTCTCAAGGAAGAGGTCGGCACCCGCAGCCAACATTTCATCCTTCATCTCGGTAGTGGCCTTGCCCGAAATGGCAACGATAGTAGTCGTTAGAAAGGGGTTACTCTTGATACGCCGACAAACTTCAATGCCATCGAGTCCCGGCAGAACTATGTCTAGCAGGAGCACGTCCGGCTTGATGCGGCCAACCTCAATTAGTGCGGTAACACCGTCCTGGGCCGGGTAGACGTCATATCGACCTTCCCTTCCCGAAAACGCGCGGATCAGCACATCAAGCACATCCTGTTCATCGTCAACCGCCAGAACCTTCCACAGGTCAGACCGGAATTCCTCGGGCATCGGGAAGTCCATCTTCCTAATGAAGTGCTTCAAGTCGTCCCGCAAAATCCGCCGGTGACTTCCTGGTGTTTTAAATGCGGGGATCAGACCCTTGTCAATCCAGCGAACAACGGTCATGGCGGAGACTCCGAGCATGCGCGCTACTTCCAGAGTGCCGAATTGTTGCTTGGGGACTGCCATTGATTCCCTCCCGGACGACGAATTACGAACGGAATGACCCTAAACGGTCTTAAGTATTATTGCAACAACAGATCCTTTCACTAAGATGCGCCAGTGGCCACTAATAAGACTAAATCACTTCTTGCGCTTTGGCGCACTCTTCTCTTCCTTGAAAGTGATCTCAGTGCGGATCTCTACCTTCATACCTTTCAAGACCTTCTTCATCTCGCTGGCGATATCGACGTGCTCCAGGAACTGGGAGAATTCGTTCACCACCGTGGTGTAAAGCTCCTTCTTCAGCCCGTCAACGTGAGCTTTTACCGTCGCACTGATTTCCTTGGGCATCAGGTCCCCCAGGGCGCTGCGAACACCCTCTTCGGTCAACAGAACCGACTTCACTCCAGTGGAGATACCCTTCTTGATGAAGTCAGATAAGCCGTCGGCCCGACGCTGCGGATCATCGTTCTTGTCACGCTCAGTTGTCATGCTCGCCCTCAACAGGTTACTAGCTGATCCTACAGTAGACGCGCAAACCGGTCAAACGATCTGATTGACTTTGTACCCCCCGTTCTGCGCTGAGTGTGTCGTTCTGA
>CAZFVN010000122.1:0-16674 GCA_964522395.1 uncultured Myxococcales bacterium | reverse complement strand
CATCCACCAGCCCATAGCGGCCCCAACGCTCCAGCGGTCATCCTGTGGTTGCTCGGCCTCTGCCAGTGCGATTTCGAAAATCCCAACCCCGAGCAAGGCACAGGACCTCTATGTGGTTCAGATGTGCCATGTCTCTTTCGTCTCCACGCACCACCCTATTGACTCCAAGCACCAAAAACCGGATGCTGTACCGGCTTTTTAAGTGCGGGCGTGTTGGCACGCGAGGAGAATTGGGATGCAGATGGTTCGGATGGGGCTGTTGGGGCTGTTGGGAATGGTGGTGTTCTTGAGTTGCGCTCGGGATGAATGGAAGGCTGGAGAGGACGCCGAAACTGACTTTGTCTACGACATCGTAGGGTCTGACGGGACTCAACCGGCTGACCTTGCGGATATGGTCGACGATGACCAGTCGACGGAAGACGGCTCGATTGCAGATCCGGACCTTGAGGGGGACGACGAATTAGTACCTGAAGACGTGGTCGTGACCCCTCCTGACCAAATCCCCCCCCACGACCCGGCCCCATTGGAAATCCACCAATGCAAAGAACTCCCCGCACTGGCCGAAGGCGAGTGTGCCAGAACCGATGGTAGCAACGGCCACCTGCTCATCCAGGGCATTGTCCTGGGCGTCCAGGACGTCTGGGTCGGCGGCGACGTCCTCATCGACAGTTGCGGCATTATTCTCTGCGCCGGCTGCGACTGCAGCAGCGAAGCTGAGGCCGCCGATGCTACCGTAATCATGTGCCCCGAAGGCATCGTCTCACCCGGGCTTATCAACGCACACGAGCACATTACTTACTCATACGGTACCCCCAACCCCTCAAGCTGGGGAGATGAGCGTTACGATCACCGCCACCAGTGGCGTTGCGGCAAGAACGGCCACAAGAAGATTCCTTACGACGGCGGTGCCAATAAGGAAGAGATCACCTGGGTAGAAGTGCGTATGCTCATGTCCGGGGCCACCTCGATTGCCGGCTCCGGGTCCGCCGACGGCTTCCTCCGGAACCTCGACAAGACCGCCCAGGAAGGACTCAACCAGCCCCAGGTCGAGTATGCTACCTTCCCTCTGGGTGACGGCAACTGCACCATGCTTGAAGAGGGCTGCGACTACCCATACATGCCGGGTAGCTGGGTCCAATATACAGACTGCTACCTCCCCCACGTCTCCGAAGGCGTCAACAAAGCGGCCCGCAACGAATTCCTCTGCCTCTCCAGTGACGAAGACGGCGGAGTGGATATCACCAACTCCAACGCCGCCTTCGTCCACAGCATCGGCCTGAATGCGCGCGACGGCGAAGAAATGGCCTATAACGGAGCTGCCGTAATCTGGTCCCCCCGCTCCAACATCTCCCTCTATGGGCACACTGCGCAGACCCCCATGTACAATCGCCTCGGCGTCCTCGTAGGCATCGGTACTGACTGGTCCTACTCCGGCTCCATGAACATGCAACGGGAACTGCAATGCGCCGCCTATCTGAACGACAATCACTATGGCGGCTACTTCACTGACCACGAACTCTGGCTGATGGCTACAGCAGGCAACGCCCTGGCACTCTCCATCTCTGATGCCGTGGGAGTGATCTTTCAGGGCCGGGTGGCCGATATTGCCATCTACAAGGGCGACGGCACCGACAACTACCATCGAGCAGTCTTCGATGGCACCGTGGACGAGACTCTGTTGGTTTTGCGTTCGGGCGTGCCTCTCTACGGCGACACCGACATCCTCATGGGCTTGCCCGAAACAGATGGCGACAAATGTGAGGCAATTCCCGGCGATGTCTGCGGCCAACCACGGTCTATCTGCATGAAACGGGAGGTCGGCTACAGCTTCGCGCAATTGGCCGAAACCAACGCCGGCAGCTACGACCTCTTCTTCTGTGGCGACCCCGCCAACGAAGTAACCTGTGTCCCCTCCCGCAGCGAAGCCACCGGCGACCAGTTCTCAGGCGAGGTCTCCGACATCGATCTAGACGGCGACGGAATCTTCAACGACAACGACAACTGCCCGGCCATCTTCAATCCGGAGCGCCCCATGGATGATGGCCAGGCTGACTGGGACGACGACGGCCTCGGCGATGCATGCGACCCCTGCCCCATTCACGCCTACACCCTCACCTGCCCGACGCCCAATCCATTTGACCGGGACCACGACAAGATCCTCGACCTGGTAGACAACTGCCCGGTAGACGCCAATGAAGACCAGGCAGACCTGGATGGCGACTTCATTGGCAACGTCTGTGACCCCTGCCCCGAGTTGCCAAATCCATTTGGGGCCGCCTGTGCGGGCACCATTTATGATATAAAACTGGGCAACTTCGAAGAGGGCGCGGTAGTCGAGATTACCGGCGTCGTCACTGCGGTCAACGGTACCTCATACTGGATCCAGGTCCCCGAAGAGATGCACCACACCGAATATGGCTACCAATTCAGCGGGATATACATCTACAAAGGCTCCGGTGGGGATCTCCCGGAAATCGTTCGCGGCGACTTCGTGGCCGTTACTGGCCAGATTCAAGACTGGTGGGGCCAACTTGAGTTGACCTGGGTTTCCGATGTCGAGATTATCGAAGCTGGCATGAAGGTCCCCGACCCGGTCCTGGAAAGCGCCGAGAACATTGGCACTGATGGCGACCTCGCTGACGAGTACGAAGGTGTACTCTGCCTCGTCCAGAAGGGCGAAGTCACCGAACTGAACCCGCCTGCGGGATCCGGCGATATGGACCCCACAAATGAGTACGTCCTCGACTTTGCGCTTCGGGTCAATGACCATTTCTACCTTACAGAGCCCTTCCCCGCAGTGGGCCAGAACATGACCGTTATGGGCATCTTGCGTTGGGCCAACAACGATTCCAAATTGGAGCCCCGGGATGAGATGGACATCGTCCCTGAACTGGGACTTACGGCCTTCGTTCCTGGCACAGCCTTCGTCAACGAAGGTCTGGTCGATGCCTCAACAACTCCTCCTCTCATACTCCAGTTCAACACCTGGGCCCCCGACGGCGGAGCCGTCGTCACGCTGGAGAGCTCTGACCCGGAAAGGCTTGCCGTCCCTGCCACCGTCTCGATTGAGGCCGGTGAAATGGCAACGGAAATCCTGGTTACCGGACTCTTGGGTGGAGACGAACCGGTTACAGTCTCAGCCACCTATGACGGCCTCTCAATTCAGGCTGAAGTAGTTGTTGTGGCTGCGGATGCCGTGGCCGCACCCATCACCTTTGAGCCCGCGTTCATCAAGGGCTCGGTCGATATGGCCACCTCCGTCACTCTCGTCATCGACATTCCGGGGAGAGCTGGAGGAACCGTGATAGATTTGCTTGCCGAACCGGCCGGTCTGATCTCAGTACCAGCCACAGTCACTGTCCCCGAGAGCGCCTTCACTGTCACCTTCGAAGTTGAAGGCCTGGAGGCCGGCGAAGGCACCTTGACTGCCGCTACCGAGGCAGGCGAACTGACCGCACCCTTCGAGGTACTGGAAGTACCACTCCTCGGATTGGTCATCTCGGAAATCTACTACAATCCACCCGGGGCAGACTCGGGCAAGGAGTGGGTGGAAATCTTCAACGGTACTCCGGCCAACATCGAACTGGCCGATTACTCCCTGGGCAGTGCCGGGACCACCTACGCTAATTCAGTGGTCCAACTAGCGGGCGAGTTGGCACCAGGGCAGTGCTTCGTCGTGGGTGGACCAACGACGGGCGACGACAGCGCCAACGCACTCTTCGACCAGCTCTTTGATTTCGAGCCCGACTTCCAGAATTCGGGCGACAAGGCTGATGGCATTGCACTATTCGACATTCCTGCCAACTCCATCACCGGCAACTCCGTCCCTATCGACGCGGTCATCTATGGCGGCAGCAACGCCAACAACCTTCTCGATGAGACGGGGGAAGTCAACGAGCCAGACATCGGCAAGGCCTCTACCGGAAGTTCCGCAGAACGCACCACCACGGGCTGGCTGGCCCAACCGGAGCCAACCCCCAACGACTGCTCACATCTGTGGGAAGCTGCAGATTAGGCTCGCCGCAAGATTCTACTCTTCGCGGTCTATGCCTGAGGCTTTGATTCGCCGACGGGTGTGGCACTTCTCCCACTCGGGGAGCTTCTTTTCGTAGCATTCCAGCAGCCGAGGAACATTGATGTCGGGGGCAGTGGATGGACCGCGATGGGTCATCGTCCCTTTGCCGATAAGTCGGGAGGTTCGATTTCGCAGGCGGTTCTCTTCCTCGTACCACTTGTATTTGCGGGAATCCTCGGGACAGGTCTTGAACTCCTTGCGGGTGGACCTTACATCGCTGTTGGGACGCGCCCCCCAGCGCAACTCCGGACAGTGGTAAGGGTCAAAGGAGAGGTCGAAGAGTCGGTCAGCCACGTCTTCAAGCGTCAAGTGAACAGCCTCACCGGCGGAATCGGTGTACTCATACTGACATAGGGTGTTCTTCGAGTGGTCCCGCCAGATTCGGGCATATTCCTTGAACAACTCCCACGGCTCCACATCATACTTGATGCGGGAACTACCCTCGCCTGCCAATTCCATCGTCTTGAGGATGTAGGCAAAGGCCTCCCGGAAGGTCGCCCGGATCCGCACATCTCGGCCCGGCGTCGAATAGGTCTCCCAGTCACCGATAGCACCATAGATGTTGTAGGGCAGCTTCTTGGGATGCTTCCTCAAGTGCATCTCCGCTTCCATTGCAATATTGACTGAGTTGACCCGCGATTGAATCTGCCCGCAAACCTCATCCAGCAGCAAATTGAAGTCTTCCACCGGATAGAAGTAGATGCCATTGGTAGAGACTCGTGAGCGGACCCATTCCCAGTAGTCCAGGACGTGCTCGTCGACGTGGTAGTCCCATTGGTATTGTGCAGCAACACTGTAGAAGTCAGATTCCTCGTTACTATCCAACGTCAAGCGAAAGGCCCCGCTCTCTTCGTCTTGCACTTCGACGTCATAGTGGCGCCAGGCCCGAAATCCACCACCGAATCGAGCCCCACCAATTGCGTAGCGCTTCCCAAACTCCCTAATGGTCATCGTTCCGTCAGGGTGAGCATCAAGGAAGAGCACGTCGCCGCTGTAGGCATCTACATCGTAGACCAGCAGGACGTGGCCGTTGGGGTCATAGTAAACAGTGCCCGGAATGATACTCTCAGCAGTCACATCGACGGGATATGTATCGGTCCCTTCCAGATCGGCCCGCATTCGAAAATGGGCTGAACTGATGGTGGCATCCAGCTTCCTGAAGAACTCCTCTGGAGTAGCAAACATCGACCAGTCGGAGTATCGGCGCGGCTTGTTCGTCTTGCCATACCGACGCCCCTTGTTGGAATGCCAGGCGAAAGGTCGCTTCGTCTTGAATGCAAAATAGGCTCTCACCAGATAGGGGAAGGTGGCGCAATCAACCAGGACTCGAAACTCCTTGTCTTCTTCGGTCCAAAGCGGATTGACCCGCTCGCTCCGCACTGCCTGCTCAAAGGTGAAGCCTCGCTTCTCCCGAGCCAACCCGATGGCCTGGACAAATTCGGCGAATTCCAATTCGGCCTGCCGATCCCATTTCCGTTCAATGGGCCAGGCACCGGTGAAGTAACCGCGCTCCCGCTCCAGTACGATGGGTAACTCCTCGTCCACGTCAACTGTGATTTCACCCTCGGGGGGTGCGACATCCTCTACGGCGGTCGCCTCATCTACCGCCTTGTCTAAGCCCGCTGCAGCGTCGTCATCAGGGACTTCGACTTCCCCGGGCGCGTCCAAAGGTCCGGGCTCATCTACCGCCTTGTCCAAGGCTACCGCAGGGTCGTCGCCAGGGACTTCTACTTCCTTTGCCACATCCACATGTCCGGGCTCACCGTCGATGGGAGGGTCATCTGCGAGTCGTGGAGCTACCAGCACGAAGGCAATGAAGAACAAGCGAATAGCTGCGGTGATCAACATCGGCGTGCTCCGTCCAGGAACGAGAACTACCCACTACACAGCCTACCGACAATCGCGCGACGCGCAAATCGCGTACCAGTAATATTATAAGGGGCGGCGAAGAGACCTTACACCTTGCGGGGGGGATCTACGGAAGAAGAGCGGTAAATCTAGCGGACAAAACAGACTACGGAATCAGTTCGACGCAGAGGAACTCAACGCACTGGAAGCCGTCCTCACAGCTACCGCAATCTCCGCCGCAGCCATCATCGCCACAAGCCTTGTCCGTGCAATCGGGATCACATTCCATGCAAATACCGGCCGAGCAGATGAATCCGGCCTCGCATTCGCCGCAGGAACCCTGGCAGCCGTCATCACCGCACACCATGTCCGTACAATCTGCCTCACAGGGCTCGCAGTTACCATCGGCACAGGCAGTGCCGAAGATACAGGGACAATCACCTGGGCATGCGCCGCAATCTTCACCCGGCTCGCACAGGTCATTGCCGCACTCATATTCGACCACGCAGAAACCGCAATCGACGCAGGCCGCAACACAGAACATGTCCCATTCAGTGTCACAACAGAAAAGATCCTCCTCACACACACAATCCTGACAGGCGCAGCCGGAGCATGCCGGTTCGCCCAGAGTAGGGACACACCCGGGGTCGATGTTGGGAGTGAGACAGACACCGTCGGTGCACTCGTCACCTTCTGGACATTCGCCACACACTCCACCGCATCCATCATCGCCACAATTCATGCCGCCGCACCAGGGTGTGCAGCAATTCCCGTCGGCGCAGATATCTCCATCATCGCATTCGCCGCAGAGACCTTCGCAACCGTCGTCACCACAGTTCATACCGTCGCACTCCGGCTGGCACTCCTCGAAGCAAAGCCCGTCGAAACACCACGGCTTGTCGTCCGGGCAGTCACCACAAACACCGTCGCAACCGTCGTCGCCACACTCCTTGCCCTCACATTGCGTTGGGCACTCTCCCTCTTCACAGTAGAACTCGTTGCACCAGTGACCCGGTGCGCAAGGACAGTCATCGGGGCAGAGACCACAGTCTTCGCCCGGCTCGCAAAGCAGATTGCCACACTCGGCAACGATCTGGCACGAGCCGCATTCCGTCATACACTCTTCGGCGCAAGTGTCGTCCCACTCGTTACTACAGCACCAGGCATCAAAATCGCAAACGCACTCTTCACATTCGCAACCATCACAGCCAACAACATCCGGAGTAGCGACGCACCCTGGGATTGGTGCCAGGCAGACTCCGTCGGGACAGCTCTCGCCGTCGGCGCACTCACCGCAATTCCCGCCGCAGCCGTCATCACCACAATTCATGCCGCCACACCACGGGTCGCAGCAGGCATTGAGGAGACAAACCGCCGGCTCTTCGCAGCCGCAATCTTCGGGACAGTTGATACAACTTTCATAGCCCTCACAGAGGCCATCATTGCAGCCGTCCATCACGGCGCAACCACCGCAATCGTCGATGCACTCTTCAACACAAAGATTGTCCCAGGAAATCTCGCAGCAGAATTCGTCCAGCAAACAGACACACTCCTGACAATCGCAGTCAGCGCAAAGAGGCATGTCGGACTCCTCGCACCCCGGCCCGAGATGGCAGAGACCATCCTGGCAGATTCCGATGCACTCTCCACAGTCTCCCCCACATCCGTCGGAGCCACACTGCTTGCCAGCACAATCGGGAATACAGACGCAGAGGTTCTCCTGGCACTCGTGCTGGACCGGACAGACTCCACATTCGCCACCACAGCCATCGACGCCGCACTCCTTGCCGTCACAGTCAGTATCACATGCACACTGGGCCATAAGAGAGAAACTCCCCATGGTCCCGTTGTAACCGTCAATGACCAGATAGTAGACACTACCGGCCGCGACTTCATAGGTTATCTCCGATTCGCCAAAGGCCAGGCATTCGTCCTTCCCACAAGGATCTGACAGCAGATAGAGGTCGGGATCCCAGCCGTCCCAGTCACCCACCGAGAAGAGAACCTCGCCATCGAAGTTGGGGGTGAAGAGGTAGCTGATTTCTGGGCCCGAGTCTTCGTTGGGAAGACACCCGTAGCTTGAATAGACGTTGGTGCTTGAAGAGGTATCGTCAGCAAAAACCTGCCCGCAGGAGAGCATCCCCACTGGGGAGCAAGCGGGGGAACAGAGCCCCTCCACCGCGCAAACAACTCCCTCCTGACACTCGCCGCAGGTATCTCCACAGCCATTGTCCCCGCAAACCTTGCCATCGCAATCTGGAACACATACACACAACCCTTCCATGCACTCGTCACTGTCTCCCAGGCACTCGCCGCAGCTACCGCCGCAATCATCATCGCCGCATTCAAGACCGTCACACGCATGGAAGGTGCAGAGCCCTTCGTCGCAGGTCTCCCCGCAGAGGCAATCCCCGCAGGAGACGCCACATCCGTCATCCCCGCATTCCTTACCGTCGCAGCCCATGTATTGGCAAGAACCTTCCTCGCAGGTTTCACCACATTCACAATCGCCGCAGAAGCCGCCGCACCCGTCATCGCCACACTCTTTGCCGAGGCAAACTGGCTGACAGGAACAGGAGCCGTCAACGCACATCACCTGATTCCCTTCGCACGTACCACACATATCGCCACAGCCATCCGGACCGCACTCCTTCCCGTCGCACTGAGGCTGGCAAATGCAGAAGCCCTCGACACACTGCTCGTTGTCCAGGCAATAGGCACAGACACCGCCACAGCCGTCATCGCCGCATTCAGCGTCGCCACAAGACGGTTGGCAGATACAGATTCCGGCAATGCAGCTTTCGAGGTCTCCGGAGCAAGAACCGCACTCACCCTCGCAACCATCATCCCCACACTCCTTCTCACCGCAATTGGGAGTGCATTGGCCGCCAACATCGGCGCCGTCGCCCGCCCGCTTTGTATCACCTGGGTCCTGCTTACCGTCGCCATTTGAAGTGCTACAACCGGAGACTACCAGTACCAGCAATGTGCTCACCAAGATCGCCGCCAGGCGCCGCATCGTCATTACGTCCCCCATACTTGAATTACCCACTTAAAGGTCCCCGCAAGTACAACAGTTAGACGATGCGAAGTCAAGATCCGCATTGTGCGCGTGAAAGGCTTGACCCAGGTACGGAGCTTGTACCGCGCAATTCCTGGAACGCCAGTCTACGACCTATCGACCGTTTTCTAGTTCACCTCGGACAACACTCGGCAATGTGCGAGAAATTGTTTGAGTCCATCACTATTCCGGTGTCTACTGGAACTGGACAAGAAGTTGCAACCGGTTTAGACGGAGGAGAGGGTGGCTTCAGTTTCTCGGCTCTTGACGCTGCTGCTAGGGGCAGGTTCCTTGCTTTGCGCAGGCCCTGCATTGGGACAAGCGGCAAAAACCGGAGTCGATGACTATAACAGCCGCGGGAAAGGGCTTCTGCACGCCGGAAAGGTCGAAGAGGCAATCGTCGTCTGGCGTCAGGGTTTCTTGCAGGCCGACTCTGAGCAGGCACCGGTCCTGGCGAAGAACCTGAGTATTGCACATCTCAAGTTGAAGCGGCCTGAGCAAGCCCACTACTACATCTCGTTCTACCTCACCATGGCCGGCAAAGACCTGCCGCCGGATACGCTTAAGAAGGCGCTGATCAGCCTTGATTTGATTGAACGAGATCTGGTGGGTCGGGAGAAGATCACTCTGACCACGACCCCGGCCGATGCGACGGTCTACGTCGATGGCGCCAGCCCGGCTAATCGTTACCGAACTCCTTTCGCATGGAGATTTGCACCTGGTGTCCACAAGCTCACCATCGCCAGAGAGGGCATGGTCACGGTGGAAGAGGAATTCACGGTCGAGCCGGGCAGGTCAATTGAATTGACCGTGACGCTGTTGCCCAACGCGCAACTTGACGTCGCGGACAGCGGTGCGCCAGGTAAGCACCCACCGGACAACCCGGTCGGAATCCCGAAAGATCCAGTAGTGTCCCGACCGGTGGACAGGGAGAGGACCGCTCTGCCCTGGGTCATAGTCGGCGGCGGGGTAGCGGTTGCGGCCGCGGGTGGCATCTTCGAATTCCTCGCGTACCGGCGTAGCGGCGACTTGCGTGATAAGTACCAGGGAAAGATCGCCGCGGGCATGGTGTTCTCCGATGCTCAGAGTGAGCTCAAGCGCGACTTCGACAGTGACGTCAAACCGTTGAACACCGCTGGAGTTACGCTCCTGGTGGCAGGCGGCAGCACAATTACTGGTGGTCTCATCTGGGCCTTGACCGAATCCGTTTCAGAATCCGCAACGACCGGCGTAAGGGTCGGACCGATCGCGACCCCGGGCGCGACCGGAGCACAGATCGAGGTGGTATTCTGATGACGGCCCGATGGTTGATCAGCCTGGCTCTTGTGCCGGTGTGGACGGGTAGCTGCATAGCCCCCCCCCCAGCTCCAACCCATGGATATTGCCCCTGGAGTTCTTTCCGACGCGTTCACCGATGGCCGCTACGCGGAACGGAGCGGTGGTAGCGACGGACCACCACCTGGCGACCTGACTCAGACTGGGGAGACTTCTGGCGACGTCATTCCTGACCTGGCAGACACATTCACAAACGACTCTCTGCTGCATGACGGCTCGATACCGGATACGACCTACGACACAGAGGTCTCTGCGAGCGAAGTTTGCAGCGATTGTGACGCGTCGCCCTGCGATTTCGGAGAGTGCGACGCTTGCTGTCCCTCCGTCAGCGCGTTGGACGGCGGACTCCACCATACCTGCGCTCTGCTGCAGCCGGGGGCGGTCCGCTGCTGGGGCCTCAATACACACGGACAACTGGGGTACCCGGGCATCAGTTCGGTCGGCGACAGCAAGTTTCTATTGCCCGCGGATGTCGGGGACGTCGATGTGGGCGGTCTGGTTTCGAGCATCTCACTCGGTTCAAGCCATACTTGCGCCATAATGAAGAACGGCGACTTGCGCTGTTGGGGCGACGGCAGTTCCGGACAGCTCGGATACGGTCAAGGAATCGCCACAGTCGGCTCCGATAAGCCACCCGGTGGGATGCCGCCAATCATGCTGGGCGGCAAGGCTAAAGCGGTGGCTACCGGCTTCACCCATACCTGTGCCATCCGGGACGACGACGCGGTCCTCTGCTGGGGCAACGGCGGAAACTCGCAACTCGGCTACCTTGAGGCCGTCGTTGCCGTCGGCCCGGTCTATGAACCGATGCCAGATTTGCCGGTTGACGTCGGCGCGCCCTCAAGCGCCATCGCAGCAGGCTATGCACACACCTGTCATTACGGGGGTGAGTGAACTGTTCGGCCTTGGAGACGTGGTCTGCTGGGGTTCGAATGGGAGCGGGCAACTGGGCTACCCCGGCGTCGACCAGGTCGGCCGGAGCCTCGCACCTTCCAGCGCAGGACCGGTTGTACTCGATACCGACCACCACGCGATTGCACTGGCGGCCGGCGGCTACCATACCTGCGCACTGATGGAAAACGACGATCTGCGCTGCTGGGGGTCGAACGGCGCCGGCCAACTTGGACTGGGGCATTCCTTCGACCTGGGCATCGACACCACACCGGCGGCCGAGGACCCGATCTACCTCTTTGGCCAAGAAATAGTGTCCTTTTCGCTCGGGGAATACCACTCATGCGCCTTGCTCTCTACGGCCGGACTTCACTGTTGGGGCGACGGAAGCCTCGGTCAACTCGGTCTCGGCGGCTCCCAGGGCAATAGCACGCCACCCTTTCAGCCTATCGCAATGGGGGGAGCGGTTACCGGCGTAGGTTCCGGTTTCAGCCACACCTGTGCGGCCATCAAAGATCAAGGGACGCGCTGCTGGGGGCTCTCTGATTACGGCCAACTTGGCTACGGCAACACCGAACCTGTGGGAGTCTACCAGACCCCGGAAGAAGTAGGAGTCGTGCCACTCTGCGAGTGCCAGCCGGAATGCTCCCCATGTGAGTAAAACAACCCCGCCTGCCAACCTTTTTCCCCTCACCCGTAATTGGTGTAGAATTGCCCTACTATCGGGAGGATAGATGTCAACGGTCCCGCGCCGATATTGCCCTGAGTGTTTCGCCTCCTATCCGGAAGAGCGGGCAAGTTGTCCGATTGACGGGGCCTCGCTGATTACACTGCCTGTGGAACCTTCCCTGGTCGGCACGCTCGTCGACGACAAGTACGAAATCCTCGAGATACTAGGCAGCGGAGGTATGGGAACGGTCTACCGCGCGCGGCAGAAGATGATCCAGAGGGAGGTTGCGCTAAAGGTCCTCAAAGGCGACTTCGCGCGGGACGTCAGCGCGGTCAAACGTTTCTTCGTCGAAGCGCGAGCAGCATCAAAACTCCGCAACCGCCACAGCGTCATACTCTACGACTTCGGCCTCTCCAAAGAGCAGTTACTCTTCTACACCATGGAGTTGCTGAAAGGTTTTTCCCTTTCACGGGTCCTGCAAAGAGCCGAGAGCCTGCGCCCAGATTGGGCCCTGCAAGTCCTCATCGACGTCTGCCTCTCCCTCGACGATGCCCACTCGCAGGGAATCATCCATCGCGATCTCAAGCCCGACAACATAATGCTGGTCGATGATGGAAACGAGCAGATTGCAAAGGTCCTCGACTTCGGCATAGCCAAACTGCTATCCCACACCGACGGAACAGGTCTAACCGAGACGGGCATGGTCTGCGGTACGCCGCAATATATGAGTCCTGAGCAGGCGGCCGGGCGGGCCGTCAGCGTCGCCACCGACATCTACTCTCTAGGGGTAGTGCTCTATGAGATGCTCTCTGGCAAGCTCCCCTTCGCAGCCGAGACGCCGGTTCTAACCCTGATGAAACACATCAACGAAGCGCCTCAACCGTTGGCCAAGGCAATGCCCGACCTCGACGAAGAGATGTGCTCGCTGGTTGACCGCATGCTGTCCAAGGACCCGGCAAGCCGGCCGGCAGACATCGTCGCTCTGCGGATAGAAATCGAACAGATTCTCGAAAAACTGGGCGGCCGCCCGCCCGGCGGCAGTCGTATACCAACTGAAATCCGGCCAGTTCCACGCAAGCCCACTCGCCTAGCTGACAAAGAGCGCGTCTACCCGGGCGGATTCGCATCACCATCCGTTAGGGTGGCCTTCGAAGACGAAGAGACCGAGGACGCGGAAGACGATGAGAACCACTTGAGCACAGTCGTGGAGTTCGACGGTACGCACGGGGAAGTCAGAGAGGCGCGCTCCCCACAACCTGGCGACAATTCCAAACGAAATGCGAGCGCCGCACCCGAGATGGCCAGTGGCCTGATGGAAGAGAGGGACTTTCCAATTGCTGCCAAGGGACAATGGTGGCGAGGTCGAGGCCCCCTACTGGTAGCCATCCTGGCGCTGCTTGCGACGGGCATTGTCGTCGGTTTGATGCCCTATTGGCGTGGACAAGGCGGCTCGACGTCTCAGTCGGACGAGAAACGCCAATTGGAATCACAGGTGCCCGCAAAGGGGGAGGGAAGACGCCAGTTCGACGTTCCCTTGACTGCGCTACCGGACGCAGCAGCGCAGGACGTGCGCACTCTACCCGCGGCGATACACGGCAACGGCGCTGAACGATGGGTCTGACTGGCCCCCCGGATGTCACGATGCATGGTACGGAGGTCCAGGATACCAGCGGACGGGACGTGAAGACCGGGGCAGACATTTCCGCTGCACCGATCGATCTCTCAGGTGGGTCATCCGAAACAGGGGCTGAAGCTGCCGCCCTCGCCCCGGAATTTGCGGACCTGACGACCGATATCCTCGCACCAACATCGCCTGAAACCGGCCGAACCGCCGAGACAGCCGGGCCAGGACCCGAAATCGAAGATGACAGCCGGCCGGTGGATGACCAGGTTGGTGGGGGAGCGCTAGCGACCGAGGAAGCGAAGTCCACCAAAGGCGACGACGGCGAGTCCGATACCGGAAAACATCGCCGCGACCGCACTACTTCCCGCAAAGAGCTTCCGTCGAAATTCGACGGTAAAGAGCGCCTCGATCAAGTCAAAGAGATTCCAGAAAAGACCTCTGAGCCTGTAGAAACTGTTCCAGAAAGGGTGCCTGACAAGGCGCCTGGCCTCGGCTGGGACGACATTGAGTAATCGAATACTCGTTTGGGTCCCAGACCTTAGCACTGGACCGGGTTAGGGCCGCGGACATAGCCAAGCCGGGTCGCAGTAGCGTATCGGCCGTAGAGGTGGCCGGAGCCATCTCGGTGACGCGTCGAGTAGAAATTCAGATGGCGACGTGCTAGTCTCTTCGCCTGATGTCCCGGAGGAGATCGATGGATATTCGCACCCAAATCGCCGAGGCCCACACCCGTCACTTCCCGGGGATTGAAGCAGTCTGGACCGATGTGATAGGTGCAGAGCACCCTGATGGGAGCCTCCTGGTCGACATGGTCGAGTACCATATGGCTACCGGCGGCAAGCGCCTACGCGCACTCCTTCCCGTGCTAGTGGCCGATGCCCTGAGCGCAGACGTGGAGAGGGTCTATCCCTTCGCTGCCGCCTGCGAAATGCTCCACAACGCAACCCTGGTGCACGACGATGTCCAGGACGGAGATTCCACGCGGCGCGGCCATCCCACCGTCTGGTCCCGTTTCTCAAAACCCCAGGCCATCAACCTCGGCGACGCAATGTATTTCTATTCGTTACTCTGCCTCGACCGCCTGGAGGTGGATGCGAAACGCCGCTGGCAAATCTGTCGCCTGCTGATCCAGAGCACAACGCGAGTCATCGATGGTCAAGTCCAGGAGTTTCAACTGAAAGAAGATCCGCACCCTACCCCGGCCAGATATCTGGCGATGATTGAGCGTAAGACTTCCGCCCTCTTCGCCTTGCCGCTGGTCGGAACAGCCGTCCTCTGCGACGCCAGTCCAGCACTGAGAGGTGCGCTGGACCACGCGGCAATCCACCTTGGGGTCGTCTTCCAACTGCAAGATGACCTACTCGACCTTTGGGGCGAGAAGGGAAGAGAGCAGCGGGGAAGCGATGTTCAGGAGGGCAAAATCTCGGCCCTCGTGGTTCATACCCTCGAACTTGCCTCACCCGAAGATGGCCGGCGACTCACAGACCTGCTGAAGCGAGGCCGAACCGAAACAACAGAAGATGATGTCGCCTGGGCCATCGGACTAATGAAGGAGTGCGGCGCTCAGCGCGTCGCCCTTGACGAGATTCGTCAGCGAGAACTCGCCATCTCCAGACTCGAGGCACTTGCAGAGGTCCCCGCCATCCACCGGCTGATTTCCAGACTTACTGAGGCTTTTGTCGACCCCATCTCCCACCTTTTTGCCCCAGAGGAGGTGACCCCATGACCCGATTTGGCATCAGTGACATTGCCCTCTATCTGCCCGGCCCCACGGTAGAATTGAGTGGCCTGATTGCCCGCCGTGCCGGCGAAGGATGTTGCGCCGATAGACTGACCAAGGCACAGGCCTTCACCGGTCAACGTGAAATGCGGATTCCAGATTGGTACGAAGACACCGTAACCATGGTGGCTGAGGCCACCCGCACGTTACTGGGCCGGAAAGGGGCTCCATCTCCCGACCGCATAAGACACTTCTACTGCGGCACAGAAACTGCCCAGGATTCCGCCAAGCCCGTGGCCTCATACGCCCAGGGATTGGTGGACGTGTCAGGAAGCCGCATCGGCCCCCACGCCGCTACTTACGAAGTCAAGCACGCTTGCGCCAGCGGAACTTATGCTTTGTTGGGGGCCCTCCAGGCCCTCGCCGTCGAACATGTGGCAGGACGTGAATCGGTGGCTGTTGCGGCGATGGGTGATATCGCCAGCTATCCCAGCGGCACTACGGCAGAATTGACCCAAGGAGCCGGAGCCATCTCCCTCCTCGTGGAAGCCAACCCCAAGTTGCTGGATATCGACCTCGGCCTGACGGGCATCTGGGGCGAAAGCGTCGATGACTTCTTTCGGGCGATGGGGAATCGGCACGCCTCGGTGCGGGGCCGATTCTCGGTGAAATGCTACCTGAAAGCACTTTCAGGAGCCTATCGCGACTATAAGGAGCAAGCGCTGGAAACTGGCACGGTGTTGCGCCCATCGGGCGGACACTTCCTCGACGCAATAGACTACGCGGTACTCCACGCTCCATTCCAATCAATGCCCATTCAGGCCATGCAAGACCTGCTGATGAAGGCTCGTGGAATCGACCGGACAGAGGCGCAAAAAGAACTCGACCGCCTCCGACTTACTGCGGGTCTCGACCTCATCTCCCGCACCGGCAACCTCTACACAGGTTCCCTCTATCTCTGCCTGGCCGACCTGCTCACCAACGAGTACAGGCGGATTGGCGATGAACTCGAAGGAAAGCGTATCCTCCTCGCTTCCTACGGCAGCGGAAACACTATGCTGGTCTTCGGCGGGACCGTCGCGCCAGGGGCCGGAGCGACTATTCAACGGATGGAGTTGGCGAAATCAGTGGCCGCCAATCGCCGCCTCGTCTCTCTAGACGAATATGAAGATCTCAACCGTATGGATAAGTTCGCCGCGGACGAGTACGCCTGGTACCTCAGAGACCGAGGAGCCTCAATACCTAGCGGGGCCTGCTACCTGACAAATATTCGTGGGGATGGCTACCGGGTCTACAAGCAACGGTCGTAACCTTACTCCCAGCTAACCTTCACCTGTCCATGCCCGGACCGCACACCCTGCTGCATAGTCGTGTTTTGTAGATTCCCGACGAAAGAGGACCCGCCACCGCCGCCACCGCCATGAGCGCCAGCGCCACCACCGTAATAACC
>CAZFVN010000121.1:0-16860 GCA_964522395.1 uncultured Myxococcales bacterium | reverse complement strand
CCCGATGTAATGCCGCTGACAATCAGCCAGGATACTGGCGGTTGATGGTAGTGCGAATGCAAGGCACGAGGCGATAAGCGAGTGAGGCGTACTGACGGTACGCCGCAAGGAGCGAAGACCCGATGAAACGCAGCAGACGTGCTGCCATCGACCGCCAGTCTAGCGTTTGGAGAACTGGTACTTCTTCCGCGCCCCAGGCTGGCCATACTTCTTACGCTCAACACTACGGGCATCACGGGTCAGGAACCCGCCACGCTTCAGCACCGTGCGCAATTCAGGGTCCAGACGAATGAGCGCCCGGGCGATACCATGACGAACCGCACCGGCCTGCCCAGAGAGGCCACCGCCAGAAACAGTCACCTTGATGTCGACTTTTCCTTCCATCTCAGAAGCTACCAGCGGCTGGGCGATCTTCATCATGAGCGTCTGCCGGCAGAAGTACTCCATGGCATCACGCTTGTTGACAATGAAACGACCGTTGCCCTCGGTCAGCCAGACTCGGGCCGCGGCTTCTTTTCTACGACCAGTTGCGCTGAAATCGTTTGTATCCGTCATGTTCTTCCTTCCGTCGGCCTGATTAGATGTCGAGGTTCACTGGCTGCTGGGCACTGTGCGGATGCTCGCTTCCGGCATATACCTTCAGCTTCTTGAGCATCGCTCGACCCAGGCGGTTCTTCGGCAACATGCCACGCACCGCAGCCATGATGACCCGTTCCGGGTGCTTATCAAGCAGTTGACCAGCCGTCGCTTCACGGATACCGCCAGGGTAACCGGTGTGTCGATAATACTTCTTCTGCGTAAGTTTGGCACCGGTCAACTGGATCTTCTCCGCGTTCACTACAACAACGAAATCACCGTTATCAAGGTGCGGCGCAAAGCGGGCCGTGTGCTTGCCACGTAGTACTAGGGAGATACGACTTGCGAGTCGCCCGAGCACGTACTTCTCGGCATCTACCACGAACCACTTTTTGTCCGTTTCTGGTGTCTGTTTGGTTTCCGTCTTCATAACCTGCCTCTCCATACGTCCATCAAAGGTCGCGGCAGACTGCACGCAAAACCCGGGAAAGTCAAGCAATTTGTCCCCTCCTTTTTGGTCGTTGCCAGCCCTCTCAACGTCGACTACCATCGACCAGAGAACTCCCGGAGGTGAGATGGCACGCCGGCGCCCCCCACCACTATCGCTGATCTTCTTCCTTTGCGCCGCACTACTACTCACTCTCTGGAGTTGGCAAGGAAGCCCTCTCAACCACGACGAGGTGACCTATCTCGTAATGGCTCGCGCCATGATCGACCATGGCAACTGGCTCGATCTCCAGTTCTTCGGTGCCACCGTTCACCAACGCCCGCCGCTGGCGATCTGGCTGCTGGCTGCCAGCGGCGCCCTCACCGACTTCTCCCTCTTCGGGACACGGATACCTGCAATGACAATGGCGCTGCTCACGCTCCTCTTCCTCTCCCTTGCTGTCAAGGAGCTGACCTCGTCACAGCCTCGACGAACTGGGGTAATGGCCGCAGCGCTGCTGCTCGCCACCCCCCTCTTCTACTTCAATGCCCGGCGCCCCATGACCGACACAACCTTCTTGTTGGGCGTCGCGGCGTTCGTCTGGTGCTACTTGAAAGCCAATCACTCCCCGCGCTGGTGGCTCGGGGCCGGAATCGCCGGTGGTTGGATGCTCATGAGCAAGGGCGTAGTGAGCGCGCTCCCGCTCCTCGCCGTGGGTGCTCACATGATACTCACACCGCGACGTCGGGAGTTGGGTAGGCGGTGGGTCTGGCTCGGCCTGGGCGTAGCCATTCTGGTAGCTACCCCCTGGCATCTGGCACAAACAGTGCGCCATGGCAGCGCTTTTTGGGCAGAGTATATCGGCTTCAATGTTCTTCAACGCGCAGGTCAGGCGCTCTTCCAGGAGACGCCGGTCACTTTCTATTTCCAGAGCCTCTGGGAGAGCAACGCTCCCCTCACTCTGTTATTTGGGGCCGGTCTGGCACATACCGGCCTGCGACTCTGGCAGCATCGGCCAGGGGCTACGGGAAGAGGCCCTGCTATCTGGTCGAACCACCTTTTCATTGCGCTCTGGTTCCTGGCTGCAGCACTGCCCCTCTCCCTCGCCTCGACGCGCATTGAGCACTACTTCCTGCCGGCCCTGCCCGCCCTGGCGGCAGCCGCTGCCGTCGGTCTGGCACAACTCTGGTCCAAACAGCGGGCCCTTTTTCCGGCCTCCCTGGCTCTCGCCACATTACTCTTCTTCTTCGGCAACACGTTTCATCTCACCTCTCCCGATTACTCCCCGGACCAGACCGGCTTTGCCCGACAAATCAAATCGGGACCAGCGCCCGAGGCCCGGGTAGTTGCCATCAATCACTATGAGTTGACCATCTTCTACTTTCTGAATAGGCCCGTGGATATGCGCACCACCGACCCTCGCTTCTTCGAAATTGTCGACTCCGCCCCCATTCTTCACCGCATCGAGGGAGTCACTCTCGACCACCCGGACCAACTTGCTACGGATCTCGCCAGAACCCCATTTTACGCTCTGACCAACAGCGCATCCCTGCCACTCCTTTGCGGCCCCACCGGCGGACAGTGTGGTTCAAGTGGGCCCCTCGCCGTGACCGCCGGTGATTATCTGATGTTGGTGACGAACGTTCCTTCCCGTTGACGAAAGCTCCAAGAAAGGTCAGGACCCTCACAGGTAGTGTCTAGTCCTCGATCATATCGGCGGTGAGGATCAACTTACGTGCGGCGGCTGACTCATCGGGCCTGGAGATGTAAGTCTTGCTTGGCGCCTCGTGGAGAGCCTCTGGATTGGTCGCAGCCAACTCCGAAATCTCTTCCAGCGCGGCGATGAAGCGATCGATCTCTTCGCGGCTCTCGGTTTCCGTAGGTTCCACCATTAGCGCCCCGTGGACGTTGATAGGAAAAGAGACCGTGGGCGGATGGAAACCGCGATCAATGAGTCCCTTCGCCACGTCCACATTGCTCACCTTGTGCTTCTTCAGGTGGCCATCGGTGGCCACACACTCGTGCATACACATGCGGTCAAAGGGAATCTCGAAGGTACGGCCAAGCTTGCGACGCAGATAGTTGGCATTGAGCACCGCCATCTGGGTAGCCTTATTGAGCCCATCGGCCCCAAGTTCCCGAATATAGGTGTAAGCCCGTACCATCACCAGGAAGTTGCCATAGAAAGCCCGCACCCGGCCGATAGTGTCCGGCAGATCAAAGTCGAGGAAGTAGGTCTCCCCATCGCGGCCGATACGGGGAATCGGCATGAAGGGTAACAATTCTTCGCTGACCCCCACCGGACCTGAGCCAGGCCCCCCTCCGCCGTGGGGCGTAGAGAAGGTCTTGTGGAGGTTGAATTGAATGACATCAAAGCCGATATCTCCAGGGCGTGAAATTCCCATTAGCGCATTGAGGTTGGCCCCGTCAGCGTACATGTATCCGCCCCGCCCATGAACGATCTTGGCGATCTCTGCAATTTCCTCTTCGAACAACCCCAGAGTATTGGGATTTGTGACCATCAGGGCAGCCACCTGCTCATCCATCATCTCCGCTACCACAGCGGCGGTGAGGACGCCGCGAGAGGAAGACTTCACCTCCACCGCCTTGTACCCGTTGAGGGTGCAACTGGCCGGGTTAGTGCCATGAGCGGTATCTGGAATCAGCACCTTGGTGCGCACGTCCCCTCGCTGTTCCAGGGCGGAACGGATCATGCGCATTCCGGTGAACTCACCATGAGCTCCAGCCGCAGGCTGCAACGTCACCCCAGCCATGCCCGAGATCTCCCCAAGGAATTGTTCCAGTTCGTACATGAGTTGTAACGCACCCTGGGAAAATAGCTCCGGGGAGTAAGGGTGAAGACGGGCAAAACCCGGCAACGCAGCCGTAGCTTCGTTGATCTTGGGATTGTACTTCATTGTGCATGAACCAAGCGGGTAGAAACCGGTATCGACACCGAAGTTGAACTGTGAAAGTCGAACGAAATGGCGCACCGCTTCTGGCTCGGTAACATCTGGCAAGCCGGTCATCTCGGGGCGCAGCAGGGGGGCAGGAATACCAGTTTCGACGTCGGCGACAAATCGATCGGGCGGTGGCGTAAACCCACTGCGTCCCTTCCGGCTCTTCTCGAAGATCAGCGGCTCCGCTATCTTCAATCCGCTTACCGCCTTACTCTCTTTCATCCTCGTCACCTCGCTAACTCAATCCAACCCGCTCAATCTTGGCCCCGATCCGCCGTAGGCGCTCATCGATCGCCTCATAGCCGCGGTCGATTTGCCGCACGTTGTAGATCTCGGACTCCCCCTCGGCACACAGCCCGGCAATAAGCAACGCCATCCCGGCTCGAATATCGGGACTGTCCATCCGCGCCCCATAGAGCTTATTGGGCCCCACCACCACTACACGGTGAGGATCACAGGGGATAATGGTCGCCCCCATGGAGATTATTCGGTCCACAAAGTACATGCGGCCATCGAACATCTTCTCGAAGAAGATAATGGTCCCCTGTGCCTGAGTCGCCACGACTATCGCAATACTCATCAAGTCAGTGGGAAACTGCGGCCAGGGAGCATCATCAATCTTCGGGATGGAGTTGTGCATCTCCTTGAAGATCTTCAATTCCTGTTGGCCAGGTACAACTAGAATGTCCGAATCGTCATAGTAGGTTTCGATGCCCAACTTCCTGTAGTTGAGCAGAATATTTCGCAGGTCCGACTGGCGCACGTCAGTAATGCGCAGCTCTCCACCGGTGGCGGCGGCCATGCCGATGAAGCTACCGATCTCAAGATAGTCCGGCCCGATCTTGTGGTCGGCTCCCTTGAGTTTCTTGACCCCCTTGATAGTCAACAAATTGGTGCCGATGCCTTCAATTTCGGCCCCCATTGCGTTGAGCATGCGAGCAAGGCCCTGGACGTGCGGTTCACAGGCCGCGTTACGAATGATCGTGGTTCCCTTAGCCCGGGCTGCGGCCATGAGGATATTCTCGGTACCTGTGACGCTGGCTTCATCGAGGAATATATCAGCCCCTTTGAGCTTGTCGCACTTCAGGTAGTAGGTGCGACCCAGGGTTACTTCGGCACCGAGCATCCGTACCCCGTAGAAGTGGGTGTCGAGACGACGGCGGCCAATGACATCCCCCCCGGGAGGCGGCAATTCCAGTCGCTTCATGCGGCCGAGCATGGCCCCCATGAAAAGAATTGAGGCCCGCGCTTGCCGACAGAGATCTTCATCGAGCCGCCAGGTATCGATGTTTGCGTTGACCACCTTGAAGACGTTTGGTTCTAAGCGCTCGACGCTACCGCCTGCGGCCTCAATTATCTTGAACATCACCAGGACATCTTCGATCTCGGGAACGTTGCGAAGAGTCACAGGCTCATCGGTGAGCATTGTCGCGGCGATTACGGGGAGTGCTTCGTTCTTGCTCCCCCTCGGCGTAATCTCGCCGGTAACCGGGTGGCCCCCGGAGATGACGAATTTCTCAAGACCGCCCGGTTTGCTCATGCGCTTCCCCCTTTCACCTGACCGCCTTCAACTTCAAAAAAATGAAGGTCTCCCTCTAATACCACATCCTCCTTGGAGGTTGTAGTGAGAATCGTCTGGACATCCCACTGCAAAACGCGAGTGAAGAGTAATCGGGCTCGCGCCGGATCCAGTTCAGAAAGCACATCGTCCAGGAGCAATACAGGATGGACCCCAAAGCGCTCTTTCCATAACGCCAATTGGGCAACCTTCAGACTTACGGCAAGTTGGCGCTGCTCCCCTTGCGAGGAGAAGAAGCGAGCAGGATGGCCACCCAACTTCAATTCAAGGTCATCGACATGCGGGCCAATGGAGGTCCGACCAGTTGGCGCATCATCGCCTCTGGTATCGGCCAGGTGCTGCCGAAAGCTTGGATAAATATCGGCCGCCTCCACCATCCCCTCTTCCGCAACGGGTAAGAACGTTGTCTGATAGGAGATCTCCAATTCCAATCGGGAATCGGTGTGATCCGCCACCAATTGTCGGGCCAGGGGTGCGTATTCACCCAGAAACTTCAGCCGTTGGCTCAAAATCTGCGCCGCGTGGCGAGCCAGCTCCTCCTCATAGGATTCGATGATTCCATCGGGTGGTGGCGACCCGAAAGCCAGATCTTTGAGTAGTTGAGCGCGCTCACGCAGCAGCCTGGCATACCCTCGCAAACGTTCACCGTAAGGTGGGTGGTGACCGACGATGGCCTGATCCAGAAAGGCCCTCCGACCACTTGGACTCCCCTTCACCAGATGGAGGTCCTCGGGCCCAAAGAAGACAACCCGCAGGTGCTGCGCCACATCGTCCAGCGCACCGTTCTCCCGACCTCCTACGGTCAGGTGGCGTTTCCCCCCCGAGCTCACGGTGAAGATGACAGGGGTGACTATTCCGGCCTCCTCGATCCCCAGTTCAACGCGGGCTGCCGGCTGGTCGAACCGTACTAGATCGCCGAGTCGGCCCGGTCGAAAGCTACTCCCCAGCGCGGCCACGTGGAGCGCTTCCAGGACGTTGGATTTCCCCTGCCCGTTGCGACCTACGAGGATATTGATTCCAGGCGAAAACTCCAGTCTGGCGGTAACATTGCGAAAGTCTACGAGGTGAGCAGTGACCAGCTTCATGCGGCAGGCTTACGGCTCTTCAACGGGCATCAGCACGTAGAGGCATCCCTCCTCCAGATCGGAGGGTTCCGCCAGACACGGTGAATCCGCGTCGCTCATTTTGAGTGAAAGCTGCGGCGATTCGATGGCCGCCGCCGAATCTTGCAGATAGCGCTGGTTGAAGCCGACGACAAAGGCATCGCCATCATAGTCAGCGTAGAGGGAGGTCTCGCCAAATCCGGTCTGGGCGTTGGCGGAGGAGAGAACCATGGTCTCCGGCCGCACCTCCATCTTCACGGTTAACGCGTTGGGATCAGTAAGGGGCATGACCCGGCGCATCCCTTCGAGGAGCTCGGGCACATCCACGATCAGGCTGCGCGTGAAGTCAGTGGGAATTACGCTTTCATAATCCGGGTATTCCTCATCGATTTCCCGAACAAAAAGAGCTGCGTTGCCCACTCGAAAGACTATTTCCCCGGAGCCAAACCCGATGAAGATGTCGCCCGTCTCAGTGTCACAGATCTTCTTGACCTCGGTAATCCCCTTACGGTGCACAATAATACCGCGATTCTCAAAGGGGAGTTCCAGGTCTTCAAAGGCATGCTCAACCTTTGCCAGGCGGTGACCATCGGTGGCGACGCAGGCAAACGAGACCTTCTCGTCATCATCCTTTCCGATGTCGAAGTAGACTCCGTTGAGGTTCATCCGAGCTTCTTCATTGCTCATGCAAAAGGCAGTCTTGGCAAGCATCTTCTTGAACGAGGCAACGGGAATGGAAAAACCAGGTTCCGATTCTCCCTTCTCGATACGAGGGAAATCATCGGGGTCAAAACCGGAGAGGTTGTACTTGCTCTTACCCGCTTCAACGAGGATCCGCTCGCCTTCCTTCTTCTGCACGGAGATGTCGACATTAGGTAACACCTTGACAATGTCGAAGAGCGTCTTTCCGCTGATAACCGCTCGCCCTTCCTTGGCCACCTGTGCCGGGCAACGGTCCATCAAGACCACATCGTAGTCCGTGCAGGTAAGTTTGATTTCATCATCGCCCACTGTCTCTAGTAGCAGATGGGAGAGAACTGCAATTGTAGATTTCTTTTCGACGATTCCCTGGGCTCTGGAGAGCAACCGGGCGAACTCGTCGCGCTGTACCGTGAAATTCATGATCTACTCCTCCAACGATCAGGATTCTTAGGTACTTATATAGGTTATTTTTGAGACTATGACAACGGAGAAGTGAGCAATCCTGTGGGAAGTTGCCTGACGGCTAGACGGTGCCAGCCCGACGTGAGTTTCCAGAGATGGTTGAAAAGTTGTGCGCTGGATGTGGGCAAATGTGTGAGCTCACTTTCGCTCACACCTCTCCACAGGGTTGTCCACACCCTTTTCCACAACTTGTCCACACCTCCGGGCAACTGCCTTGGCGGGGAGCTGCCGTGACTACTTTCGCGCTTATCGTAAAGGGGGCAAGAAAAATGTTCTGAAAACGCATAAGGTAAGGTTTAGAGCGGGTTAGGAGACCCAGCAACCTTTCTCGACATGGTCAACGATGCCCACCACAAGGGAACGAATGGGCCAGATTTCCTTCTTGAAGATCTGGCGGATACCATTGCCCTCACGGAGAATCAGGACCGTGTCACCGACTCCGGCCTGGACCACATCTGCGGCGATAAAGGAGTCGCCCAGATCTTTGCCCTCTTCGTCGATGGGCTGGACTACGAATAGTTTCAGATTATTGAAAGCGGGATGCTTGATGGTGGAAACCATCGTGCCAATGACCTTGGCTAACGTCATAGCTACGCCTCCTCCAGCAAGTCTACGGAATCGACGATGCCGACGATGGAATGATCTACGGGGACGAACCAGGGGTCGAGGGCCAGTGCGGCTTCTCGGGAGAGGACCATGAAGACGGGATCGCCCAATCCGGCCATCACCGTATCTACCGCCACAACCGCATCGCCGTTGGGTTGCCAGTGATGATCCATGGGTTGGACATAAAGCAATTTCTGCCCCTCAAGCCCTTCGTACTTCTGATTGGCAACAACCCGGCCAATAACTTTTCCAAGTATCATCTACCTGCCTCCGGCCGCTAATCTACTGCGATTGCTCGATTCCTGTCAAGCGGATCGCCTCCTTGGAGCGGGCTTTTTGGAGGCATAGCGATCGCCTCAGATCGCAACCCCGCTTTCCGGGGCCAACTTACGGATCTTGGCGTAACCATTCAGAACCTCGCTTCCTGACCTTTGGAAGAGGGGAATCCGAGGTGGGGAAAGAGTGCCCGAATTGACTCTAATTCCAACTTTTTTTTTCCGCCCTCTTGACAAGGTTTTACGCCTCGGTCGAACATGGGGTTAAGTCCATCGGACAGGACCGGAACAGACGTTCAGTCCACAATAAGGCAAGACAACCCAGTATCAAGATACTGGGATACGGCGGGGAGTACCATAGATGCAGGAACGTTGGCAGGAAGTTATGGGCGTTGCCCAAGGTGAGGTGAGGGCCTTTGAGTTTCGGAACTGGTTCAAGCCCCTCAAGCCCGTGCACTGGCACAATGGGACCGTCACCCTTCAAGTAAGGGATGCGGAGTTCCAGGAGTGGTTCGTCGAGCGGTTCGAACCAATCCTGCTCCGCTCCCTGGAAGAAGTGCTCGAGAGACCCATGACGGTGGAGTACAGGGTTGTCGATAGAGATCTTTTTGAAACGGCGGCTTCGAGTCCACCACCGGCCCCGGCCTCCACGGAGTTGACCCGTGACTATATCTTCGAGAATTTCGTAGTTGGTCCCTCGAATCATATGGCGTTTGCCGCGGGAAAGGCGGTCGCAGAGCGGTCCGGAAAAGCGTATAACCCGCTCTTCATTTACGGTGGTACCGGCCTTGGAAAGACTCATCTGCTACACTCCATCGGGCACTATAGCCATTTCCGGGATCCCCGGCTACGGGTGCTCTATATAACTGCCGAGACCTACTTTCATGATATGACCACCTCCATTCGCTCCAAGAGCATGGAGCAGTTCCGCGTCAAGTACCGTGATGCCTGCGACGTGTTGCTCGTGGATGATATCCAGTTTCTCGCCGGCAAACCGCGCACCCAGGAAGAGTTTTTCCATACTTTTAACGCGCTCCACGCGGCGGGCAAACAGATCGCTTTTACCAGTGACCGCTTCCCCCAGGAGTTACCTGAACTCGAAGAGCGTCTTCGCTCTCGTTTTGAGTGGGGACTAATTGCCGAGATTGCGGCCCCCCAATTGGAGACTCGCGTGACCATCCTCAACGCCAAGGCGGAGCGGATGGGGATGGAACTGGGGGACGACGTAGCGCTCCTGATTGCCAAACAAGTTCGGGACAATATCCGCGAACTGGAGAGCTGTTTGAAGACTCTCCATCTAGTCACTGCCACCACTGGTGAACCAGTTACTGCGGCCATGGTGCAGGACAAACTCAAGAGCTATTTCCGAAGCCGTATTCGGCGCGTCTCAGTGGAGCAGATATTGCGCCAGGTCGGCCACGGCTTTGGTGTTACAGAAGTCGAACTCAAGTCCAGGTCGCGCAAAAAGAACATTGCGATGCCGCGGCATGTTGCCATGTACCTGGCTCGTCGACTGACCGTCCACTCCTTTCCGGAGCTCGGTGAAAGATTCGGTGGTCGTGATCACTCCAGCGTCATGTCCGCCACCCGCAAAATAGACAAACAGCGCCGCATCGACGCCACCCTCCAGCAGACCCTCGATGATTTCGAGCAGAAGCTGCGAAGGTAGTTATCCGGTTCAGGGCATCAGTACATCACAATCGGTACGGGCGAAACCTGCGTCGAGGGTGAGGATTGGACATTGGTGGATCTGTGCAAGGGCTTCCGGGGCGCAGCTCACCCCCACACTTAGTTACACTTCATTTCCCAGCACTTGATAAAGAGTCCCTCGGGTGGGGACGAGACGTAGCATTTGTCATTGGACCCTGGGCAGTGGTAGCCGCAGTATCCTGGCTTGTCGTCCGGGCAGAAGAGGACCGCACCGTCGGTGGGGATGTTACACTCCAGGCAACCACTGCCGCAGTGGGACGGGTCGGCATCGGCAAAGCAACCGTCACATTTCTCCACGAAGTCGTCTGGATAGCAGCCGCCACACATCCCCTCGTACCCGGAATCGCACGTGAAGTCACAGCCACCTTGATTGCAGGTGGGACTACTGTTGTCCGGTGCGATGCATTCCTCGCACTGCTCACCGCAGTGGTTTGTATCGCCATCCCAGTAACAGAGGTCGTCGTCACAAGCGTGACTGCCGGGAGGGTCGCAACTTCCGGCCTCACAACCCAGCGCCTCCACGTAGTCAACTTCCAGATGACGGGTCCATTTTGCAGACTCGTAGCCGCCGCAAAGGAGGGCGTAGCGCAGGTAGGCATCGACCGGAATCACGAGGTCCCCGAGCTCTTGATAGGGGGCGGTCACGTTGCCTACATGAGTGTAAGAACCGACCAGTGAACCAAACTGCACCGAGACCTTGTCTGTGACGCCTCTAAACACTCTCAGGGGAGTTGAGATGTCGCACTGGTCAAGCACGTTGGCGCAATCTGTGGTGCAGGTCCCGGCAACCTCTTGTGCGGTTACCCGCAGCGCGTTGACGTAGCTGGCTTCACCGAAGTCGATCTTCAGGCAGCCCGTCGTTGAGGCAATCCCGAAGGCGCTGCCGAAACACTTGCTATCATTGATACCCAGGCCGACCAGATTTCCATCTTTGGCAAGTACGTTGTCTGGATCGCAGGGTTCGCAAAGGGCCGAGTCCACGGTGCTGCCGGCGGCCAGTGGGGCTGTCACTGCGCCTGTTTCATCCACAGCGCCGTCGCAGTTGTTGTCGAGACCGTCGTGGCATAGCTCATCAGCGTCGGGGTGGATAGAATCCATCGTATCATCGCAGTCATTTCCCCCCGAATCCGTGGAAGCAAACTCGTCTCCATCGCCATCGATACCGTCGATGCCGTCGCAGTTGTTATCAACGTTGTTGCCTACCGTATCCTCAGCCCCGGGGAAGATCTCGGCGTCTGAGTCGTCGCAGTCGTCGCCGCCGCTGGCACTGGAGACGAACAAATCACCATCACCATCCATCCCATCGATTCCGTCACAGTTGGCGTCAAGATCATCTCCCAGGGGGTCAAATAGCCCGGGAAAGACCATCTGGTTCTGATCGTCGCAGTCTTCTCCCCCTGAGCCCTCCGAGGCAAACCCATCGCCATCTTCGTCGGTGCCGTCGTGGCCGTCGCAGTTGGAATCTACGTCGTCTCCTTTCAGGTCTTCAGCTCCAGGCAGAATCTGGGGATCGTCATCGTCGCAATCACTGCCTCCTGAGTCCCCGGATGCCACCATATCTCCATCCGCATCAATGCCGTCCACTTCGTCGCAGTTGGCGTCCTTCCCGTCACCGGCCGCATCGGGGGCCCCTGGATGGGTCAGCGGGTCGGAGTCATCGCAGTCATCGCCGCCAAACCCGTCGCCGTCGCTGTCGATGCCGTCCAGACCGTCGCAATTGGAATCGACTTCATCTCCGGAAATGTCTTCCTGCCCTGGATGGATCTCGGGGTCATTGTCGTTGCAGTCGTCGCCGCCAAAGAGGGTTACCGCGTAGCCGTCGCCATCGTCGTCGATGCCGTCAATTCCATCACAATTGATGTCGGCTCCGTCGCCTACCAGATCAGTAGCCCCGGGGTGGATACCAAGTTCAGAGTCATCACAGTCGCCACCGCCCGATTCCGTAGAGGCGAAGCCGTCGAGGTCGTTGTCGGTGCCGTCGATACCGTCGCAATTGTTGTCAAGGTCGTCGCCGACCAGGTCATCCGCCGCGGGGTTGGTGGCAGGCTCCGCATCGTTGCAATCTGAGCCGCCAGATGCCGGTGAGCCGAAACCATCTCCGTCAACGTCAAGACCATCGGCGCCATCACAGTTCAGATCCTCGCTATCGCCCACCTGATCCACTGCCCCCGGATGCCGTTTCGGATCCATGTCATTGCAATCGGTGCCACCTGTGTCGACAGATGCATATCCATCGCCGTCATGGTCCACCCCATCGACGCCATCACAGTTGTTATCGATGTCGTCGCCCGCCATGTCTTTCTTGGTCGGATAGATCGTGGCATCGTAGTCGTGGCAATCGCTGCCTCCGCTGGCCACGGATATGTGTCCATCCTGGTCTGCGTCGGTGCCGTCGATGCCGTCGCAGTTGCTATCGATACCGTCCCCCACTTCGTCGACTGCTTTGGGCGAGAAATCCGGATTTGTGTCATCGCAGTCGCCGCCACCAGAGTTTTTTGAGGCAGCTCCATCGCCATCCTTGTCCATGCCGTCCGAGCCGTCGCAGTTTTTGTCGACTCCGTCTCCCACGTAGTCAAAGGCCGTTTCGTCGCACACGCCCTCATTCTTGTTGCTCACCTCCTCTGGCCCGCCGCAAGCGACCGCCAGCAGAGCTATGACCAGCATTAGTGGCAACCACCTTTGCCGGCGTGTAGCGAGCAGGCACAGCAATGTTGCCAGGAGTAGCCACGCGGCTGCGGAGGAACTTCCGTTGGCCTGGCAACCGCTACTTCCACCACCGCTGTCATCTTGCTCTACCGTTCCTGGTCCCACCAGGATGTCCGGTTCAGATTCGTCAGGTGCTACAATGTCAGGTGGTGGGATCTCTTTGGGCTTCACGAAGCCCTCGTCGACGATGCCGTCGCAATCATTGTCGAGGTCATCCTTAATCTCAGCGGCCCCCGGGTTGATCTCGGCGCTGTAGTCGTTGCAGTCGTTTTGGCAAATGGTATAGCCATCGTCATCATGGTCTATGGGATCATCCTTCTTTCCAGAGCAGTTGTTGTCCTTGTCGTCACAGAGCTCTGGAGCACCGGGATGGATTATCGCGTTGTCATCGTTGCAGTCGCCCGCGCATTTGGTGTAGCCGTCCCCGTCCCCATCGTCGCTCTCGTCAATGGTGCCATTACAGTTGTTGTCGATACCGTCGCAAACCTCAAGAACCCCCGGGTGAACCTCCTTGCTGGTATCGTCGCAGTCGTTGCAAATCGTGTAGCCATCTTTGTCTTCGTCGGTGGCGTTGTCGATCTCTCCGTCACAATCGTCATCAATCTCGTTGCAGATTTCCTCTCCGTCGGGACGGACCAATGGATCTTCATCGTTGCAGTCATCGCAGATAGTGAAGCCGTCGAAGTCACTGTCGATGGCATCGTCGACGATGTTATTGCAGTCGTTGTCCTTCTCGTCGCATAATTCTTCGGCACCGGGGTAGACCTCCCCGTCTTCATCGTCACAGTCGCCCTCGCAGATAGTGACCTGATCGTCGTCCTTGTCGGGCACATCATCGGTTGCCCCGGAGCAGTTGTTGTCCACGAAGTCGCACACCTCTGTGGCATCGGGATGAACTTCCGGGTCAAAGTCATTGCAGTCAGGTGGCGTTGCGCAACTGGAATGGCCATCGCCGTCCAGGTCGAAACCCTCGTCCACCACGTCGTCACAGTCGTTGTCAATGCCGTCGCAAAGTTCAATAGCTCCGGGAAAGGTCTCCTGGGTCTGGTCGTCGCAATCGACGCATGAGTCGTAGCCGTCGAGGTCGGCATCGGTGACGTTGTCTATGAGAGTATCGCAGTTGTCATCAATTCCGTTGCATTTCTCGTCTGCTGTGGGGTGAATCTCAGGGGCCGAGTCATCGCAGTCAATGGGAGGTTCGCAGGTGGAGAAACCGTCATTGTCTTCGTCGAATCCCTCGTCCGTCATACCGTTGCAGTTGTCGTCGATACCGTTACAGACTTCAGTGGCGTCGTCATTGACGAAGCCATCTTCATCGTTGCAGTCGTTACAGAAGTCGAAACCATCGTCGTCATTGTCCGGTACTTCGTCAATCTGGTTGTCGCAGTCGTTATCCAGTGAGTCGCAGAGTTCCGGGGCCTCAGGGTAGATGGCTGGATTGTCATCATCGCAGTCGCCCTGGCAGGTGCTCACACCATCTTCATCGACTTGTGATCGGTTCTTTTTGCCAGACATAGGTATCGGCGTTAGCTGAAACGGTGATTTCTTCTGCCCATGTTGTTGGTGCTGTTGCAGTCAGCACGAGTGTAGCAACGATCGCAGCTACCAGGCTCTTCATGGAACCCTCCCCTGTCATCATGTTGGCGGCATTGTACCCTCCGTGCAGGCGCGCGGCAACAGAGCCGCGCTGATTTGTGCAAGTAGTGCTGTAAGTGTCCCAAGTTTACAGTGATCGATTGATTAATCGATGGAAATAGCCCGAGTGGAGGCGAACCTCTCGCTCTCCCTCGTCTTTACATTACCCCCGCCTTCGTCTACCTTCAGGGGCGAAGGCTTCAGGAGGCTGACCCGTGCTCACCTTTCTCTCCATCTCCAATCTCGCAGTCATCTCCAGACTCGAGTTGGAGCTTGAGCCTGGACTGACGGTAATTACAGGTGAAACCGGAGCGGGAAAGTCGATGCTCCTGGCTGGGCTCACCGCGCTGTTGGGTGATCGGATCGACCCCGAAATGGTGCGAGATGGAGCCGACCAACTCGTGGTTGAGGGAGCTTTTGAAGGCCAGATCTGGAAGACAGATGCCCTAGTTGAGTTGCTCGATGAAGAACCCCGCGAAGAGATCATTGTTCGAAGAACCGTGCGACTGAACACGTCCCGTCGGGATCGCCTGCAGATCAATGGGCGCCTCATCGGGCGGGCCCGCCTCTACAACGCGGCAGCGGACCTGGTCTCTATTGCTAGTCAGCATGAGTACGTGGGGCTACTGAAGAAGGCACGTCATGTCCATCTTCTCGATTCTTGTGGTGGCCACGATAAGGAACGTCGCGCAGTGCTGGAGGCGTTTGAAGAGCACCAACGGCTGACGCTGGCCGTAGAGGAGTTAGCCAACCGCGCAGCCCAACGCAATGAACGCCTGGAACTCCTCGACCTTACCATTACTCGTCTCGAGGATGCTGCCATCGAACCAGGAGAGGAGGACTCCCTGCTCGAGCAAATCGACCGCCTGGCTCACGCAGTAGAGATTACTCGCGCTTTGCAGGAAGCGGTGGAGTTGCTCTATGAGTCGGACCGGTCAATGTTGGGCGACCTCGATTTCCTGGTGCGGCAATTGGGATCCGTGCAGCACTACGAGCCGGCTCTGGAAGGACCCGTTGAACGTCTGGCCAACAGTCGCGCCGATCTGGAAGATCTGGTGGATGAATTGCGGGGTGTGTTGGGGCGGCTCGATGTCGATCCGAACCTCCTCGACCATTTACAGGAGCGGGTTGCGCTTTTGCAGAAGCTCAAGCGACGGTACGGCGATGATCATTCAGACCTGTTGATGAAGCGGCTTGAGGAGGCTCATCGTGAGCGAGCCGAACTCACTGATGCCGACAACTCACTCGCTAGCCTGCGCCGCGCCGAGGAAGGCGCTTGGGCAGACTACCAGGTGGCCGCAGGAAAGCTCAATATACGGCGCCAGAAGACTGCTGCAACTCTTTGCAAAGCGCTGCAAAAGACCCTCGCCGAGTTGGCCATGCCCGGGGCTTCTTTTGCGGTAGATATCGACTTTGACGAAACGCGAGCGAGTCGTTTCGGCAGTGATCGGGTAGAGTTTCTCTTTTCCGCCAATGCCGGCCAATCCTCTCGCCCTCTGCACAAAGTCGCCTCCGGCGGCGAGCTGAGTCGTATCCTTCTCGCGTTCAAAGCAGTGCTGGCCGCCGCTGACCCGGTACCAACCTATATCTTCGACGAAATCGATGCCGGTGTTGGAGGGCGCACCGCGCTGGCTGTGGGGAAGTTGCTATCCCGATTGGCCGACGGCCAGCAGGTGCTCTGTATCACCCACACCGCGCAACTCGCCGCCTTCGCCGATCAGCACATCGTGGTCACCAAGGAAGAGAAGATGAAGGAGACGGTTACCAACGTCACTGTCCTCAAGAAGAGCGAAGAAAGGGCCCAGGAACTGGCCCGCATGCTTTCTGGACTGGACGACTCAGACTCCGCATTGGAAAACGCCCGAGAATTATTGGCAGCGGCCGCGCAAGAGAAGGCCTGAACTCAGCCGAACACGACGTCAGTGATCATGCCCATCATGCCCCTCATGGTCGTGGGCTTCATGCCCCTCATGATCGTGCCCCTCATGATCGTGGGCTTCACGTTCGAGCTCCTCATGCTCAAGCCCCCCATGGTCGTGGGCTGCAAGGCCCGCATGATCGTGCCCCGCATGGACGTCGGCGTCGAGTACAAGCTGGGCGTGTGCAAGCGCCCGAGCGG
>CAZFVN010000120.1:0-17019 GCA_964522395.1 uncultured Myxococcales bacterium | reverse complement strand
CATTTTCCGCCTGCGTCGTCCCCTCACCCAACCATTTGGCTAGGTAGTCATAGTCCATACCCGCCTTGTTACAGGCCTTTCTCTGGGCATTGGTCTTAGCAGCCTCCTTCCATAGTGATATCTCCAACTGATAGTCCCAGATCTTGGTCACCAGTTCATCACACTCAGATTCCAAACGCTCTTGCAGGCTGGTCATAGACCCAGCTTGGCTGCGCGTGGCAATCGACTGAAACTCTGCGAGTGCGGCTCTCGCCGGACCCGCAGCAACGGCAGCCTTTCCGCCATCTGGACCGCTCTCATCGTCGAGGAAAGCGTTACTCTTGACTACTGCCTTCGTGAACTTATCCAAAGCAGCCTGCGCCTCTAACTGCAACTGCTCTGATGAGACTCTGGCAACGGGCCAATCATGTCCATCGGCCTTGATCACGAAGAGCCGCTCCTCTTCCACCGCAACATCGGCCGCTTTCGCTTCGACCGTATCGCTCGCCACCACGTCCGTCCCAGCCTCCAACGCCCTGGCCTTCCGATCTTCCTCGGCCTTTAACCTGGCCGCGGCAGCATCAGCCTCCTTCTGCGCCTCAATCTTGCGCTCTTCCTCAGCCTTCTTCTTAGCAATATCGTCTTCATCGGCCAGTGACTCCCTGCCACCGTCCTCCTTCTCCTCCACAGCTTCTTGCCCAGGGACTACAGGAGGCACAGCCACTCCACCGCCATCCTTGACAACTGCGGCAACTGCACCCGCCTTCTTTCCGGCCCTTTCCTCACCCCCATCCCCAGCATTCTTCCCAATCTGGAAAGCAACTAACGCCACCACTACCAACGCAATCATCGCCGCAATGCCAATGGCTATCGCACGAGCGGGAAGACCACCGCCTATGCGCGATCCCTTTCTCCGTCTTCTCCACGACGCTTTGGGTGCACTGTGCTGGAACACACCAACCGTAATATTGTCAGGACCTCCTCTCGATTTCGCCAATTCGATGAGATCATCGAGTGCTTCGCCCACCGGCCTGAAGAGGGCTGATTCTATCTCATCGTCCACAACCACATCGGTAAGCCCATCGGAGCAAGCCAGAAAGGTATCCCCTCTCTGCAATGCAATCGACTCTCCGCGCACCTCCGGCTCAACTTCCGGCTTCAACCCCACAGCCTTCGTCAGCACATGCGCATCGGGATGGTTCTTTGCTTGCTCAGGTGTCAGGATCCCTTCCTGCAACATCACCTGCACCTTCGCATGGTCCTGAGTCACCTGGGAAAGCTCGCCCCCCCGATGAAGATAGAGGCGACTGTCCCCAACATGCGCGACATACGCCTCCTGGCCCTGCACCAGGATGGCAACCACTGTGGTCCCCATATTCCGCAGTGACGGGTCCGACTGAGCCGTTTCATAAACCTGTCGGTTGGCCTCCACAATGGCATCCCACAACATCTGAAAGCAATTGGCATGGGCGTCAGCCTTCAACCCCTTCGAAACAAACTCCCAAATGACATTAACCGATATCTCGCTGGCCATCTGGCCACCCAAATGCCCGCCCATGCCATCACAAACCACAACCAGTTTCCCACCAACTACCGGACCGACACGGTAGTTGTCCTCATTCTTCTCACGAACTAACCCCTTGTCCGTCTTCCCATCCACCAGAGGCCACGTATCAGCCATCAAAATCCCTCGCTATTCACGATTCTATTCCTGGCCCAGGCCTATCGGTCGATGACCGTCCCCTTGAAGATTGGTGCCTGGTCGCCACCGGGACCCACGATCTCGATAACTACCGCTGAACCCAACTCCACTGACTGCCCACTCGTTAGCGGGACTTCAACGAACTTTTGCAGCCGGGAACCATTGACTTGAGTGCCGTTGGTCGAGTCGTCATCCTGAACCGTAACGATCCCATTCTTGTAACGGAATGTCGCATGGCGACTAGAAACTGTCGGGATCTCAAGGGCAAGCACGCAACTCGGATCGGCCCCCACCGAGACCACATCGGTCTGCATCGGGAAATCGAGATAAGGCTGTCCACTCCAAATGACTCGCAGCGTTACACCCGTGTCAATTACTGTCTCCCGATACTCTTCAGGGGTCTCAACAACAGTCCCCTTCTCGAACTCGTCGACCTCTTCAAAGGCCTCATCTTCATCAAATTGCTCCCGCCGCCTACTGCGGAAGATCATCAGCAAGATAATCAGCAATAGGACTACCCCGCCCCCAACGCCACCAATGATATAGCAGGTCTGCGGATCCTGCTTACAGAACCATCCCAGCTCACACTGGCCGCTCTCGGCGTTGCAAGCACAAGTCTCACCGCACTCCTCATCGCTCTTACAAGTCGGTGCACCGCAGATGCCATGCTTGAGGACCTTCTGACACGCCTCGCACTCCACCGGGGGAGCCACAATACATTCCCCAGCTTCACTGTCGCATGCACAACTCTCAGCGCAATCCTCATTCTTCGTGCAGGATATCGATTCACAAGTGCCAAGATAGACGGCTTGGCAGCTCAAACTGCATGCAGCCACACTCTGCCCCGGATCCACCGCGCAGACCTTTCGCGGACCATCCTCGAATTCCATTTCCTGGCAACTACATGAACTGTCAGCCTCTCCGCAACTGCCCTTACATTCTTCATCCACTTCACAGGCAAGAGGGCCACAAACTCCGTCCACCGGAAACTCACACGCCTTCTCGCAGGCTATCCGGGCCCCATCGACCTTGCCGCAGGTGCCACCACTACACCCGCACCCCTCGCCACAAAGACAGTCCGTGGTGCAAGTCGCGTCGGCACACGCTCCCTTCTCATCTACTATCTGACAGGGAGCACACCCCTTCACGCACGACCCTGCCCAACAACGTGTCCCCTCAGGACAAGATGGGTCAGCCGAACAAGATATCGGCGAACACTTATGCCCCGCAGCCTTCTCCCAGACCTCACAGGAAATATCCACGCAATACTCATTCTCACAGGTCTGCGTGTCTGGACACTTGTCAACTTCGTTGTAGGGACAATCAGGACACTTCGGCGGCTCCTTCGCAAAAACCCCAACCGGTGCCGCGTATTTTGGCGACGCCCCAGACTGATATTTGATCAGATAGGAGGTCTCGTCGCGCCCCGCCACATCTGACCGGGAGAAACCGCACAGGTCTACCGTCAGGACCAGCAGTTCATCCACCTGGCGACGAGACTGCAAGAACTTCTCTCGCAACTCTCCTTCTGCTGCAGGGTTCCGACCAACCTCTTCGTACCACCCGTCCGTGGCATGCGCCAACGCCTTCAAGTTCTCCAACGATGCAAAGTTGCTTCCTCGCTTATTCACAAACCCAATGGCGTAGATGCCTACCCCGTTGTCACGAGCTAGTTTCGAAATATCGGCCAGCGAAAACGCCCCGCCAGAATCGACCCCGTCAGAGAGAATAAGCACCACCGGAAACTCCGTCCCCGAAGCAGCTGCCTTTTTGATGGCATCCATCAGGAAGTTGTAGAGACGAGTCTGGGTATTAGGGCGCGGCTTCTGCTCCAGCCACTCGTTAAGCCGACTTCTAAGTATCCCGGCATCACCCTCAAAATCGAACTGCTTGTCTTCCTCCCCGAAGAAGAATAGGGCCATGCGATCATCCTGCTTCATACGATCCACGAACTTGACCGCCGATTCCCGTAACAAATCCTGGAACTGGGCCATTGAACCACTCTGGTCAACCATCAGTACCGTAGCCAGTCCCTTTGAATGGTCCTTCAGGAATGCCGCCTTTCTCGGGGTCACTGCACCAATTGCACTTTCAACCTGAAACTCGGCAGCCTTCGGCAACGTCCCTGGGGCCTTTCCATTCGCCTTCAAGAAGCGCACAAAAAAGCGCACCTGGTTCTGCTCCTGCCGGTGCCTCAGAACCTCTATTTGATAACCGGTATCTGCCAACGCGGTTTGAGCCACGAAAACAACCAACATTGCCACGCAGAACAGGACTCTTCTCATGGTCTCCCCCATCTTCTTTCGATCTTGCAGACGCCCAAGCAGGCTCACGGGCTACTAAACGAGTTTTACCTTGAACACAGTGCTACCAATCAACACATAGGAGTTGTCGCGCAAACGCACCTGCTCGTCCTGACAATCAACAAACGTCACAGTCTTATCCACGAAATTGCCCGTCGCGATAGATCCCTCAACCTCTCCTTCGTGCAAATCCGGATACTTCTCGGGATTGGCCGTCTCCACGTCCACCCACGTACCATTGGTAGACATCTTATCGGCGATCTTAATAATTCCCTTCTTGTAAAGGATTAGGCTATGCTCAGAAGACACTTTCGAGTCCTTCGACCGCGGGATCACCACGTCCACCGCTCCTGCGTCAGATCCGATGAAATTCCGACCCTCTCGGATTTGAAAATCGATGCCCGAACCATCCAGGTCATAGGTGATCATCCAACCCACTAGCCGGCGGGAATCAGCAACTGGCCGACTGCCTGGTACCGGGGCTGCACCACCACTCTGCCCACCTTGCGGCTCCATAACCGTTCCTTCAACAACAGTCCTACCTTTTCCTATGGGCGCGGCCGGAGCATTCGCCGGGGCATTCGCCGCCGGAGCAGCACCACCTTCAACAACTGTACGCCGCTTACCCGCTGCCGGAGCAGCACCGTCTGGGCGGTATGCAGGCTGCGCAGCAGCCACTAGGCGTTGATTGCAACGCTTACAGTATTTCGCCTCAGATCGATTCTCAGTACCACATTTCGGGCAGTTCATATTCCTCTATCCTCCTTTCGTATAACATCTGACGATTGGCCGATAATAGCAGCCACCCTCATACCCCCGCAAGCAAAAATAAAGGATTGGAAAAACTGCTCAAAATGATGCTAACTCCTGTAAATGACCATTTGACTCGCGTGCGGAGAGTTTTGACATGCAATCCTGTTCTTGCGGCACCAAACTACCTCCCGGAAGCGAATTCTGCGACCAGTGCGGACGATCTCTACACGTCTCCAGGGTAGAGCCCCCTTCCCTTGCCGTCACCATTGTTGCCGGGCGCTCAACAGACTGTGATCTAGTTATTGCCGCACAGGGTGTCTCCGCCAACCACGCCCGATTTGAGTCGGTCGACGGTGGTGGCGTAGTGGTGCAAGACCTTAATTCCGCCAACGGGACCTTCGTCAATGGGAAGAGAGTTGAATCCGCCCCCTTGGTACCAGGAGACAAGCTATCCCTTGGCAAGTCAGAAGTAAGGTGGGAGGCAGTGGTTGACACCCTGGCTCGCAAGAAGTCTGAACTGTCCAGAGCTAGCAATCAGGCTCAAAAGCACGGCCCCGATGACCTCCGCAAACGCAACATCGCGCTGGGTGTTGTCGCCGTGGTGCTCGTTGGCCTACTCATTGCCGTTGCACTCCAACTCGGACAATCCTCCCGCGCCAATCTCGACGAGCACGGCTTCGCCCAGGTTACCCTCACCAACGATGGTGGCATTGAGCAATTCAGCAACGACGACGGGACCGTCGTCGCCATCCTCGCCTATGAACCCGGTGCCTTCCCGGAAGCCCTGGCAGTTGGCTTCAAGATTGACGTTGCCAAGACCTCAGAGAGCAAGGAACTCTTCCGCTTTGAGGCGGACCAACATCTCACCGCAGCCCCCGGCAAACGGGTAGCGATCGCCATTCGAATCCCAGATTTCGTGCAGACAGAAGATGCCCTGGGCTCCTTCATCCCCATCTTCCCGTTAGCTGGTGGTGAGCTACAAACCGGTTCAACTGCCGCCAACCAGGACGGCAGCAGAGTCGTCGCCCAGGTAGTTGCGGGCAAAGAGCCCGGTGTCCAATTCGCCATCTTTGGTATCGATCACTTCTCCGGATATGGAACCCTCCAGTCATTCCTCGACCAGACCAGAGGGAAGATCTCAGGCTTCCTGAGCAACGGCGAACGGGTCGCCCATCGCCAGCTCGTCCCCGACAAGGACGGCAACACTGTGGCGCTGTGGCTTCCCTCCGGATTTCTCGAAGATAGGGTACTAACGGCCTGGAGCGGTAGCCTCCGCAGCGCCGGCAATCGCCAGAAGATATACCAAGACCTCCTCCGCAAAGTCTTCCTCCAACTCGATGTCGAGTCACCTCCCTCCGGCGCCCAGCAGCGGGCCGAAGCCCTCGCTGACTCCCTCGATTGGGTCGGCGTTTCTGGCGACGCGGCAGAAGTCTTCTTGCGCGGCATTCAACTCGGCTCGTCCGCTTTGGCCTGGACCAAGACCGGCGGCACCGTCCTCCGTGTCCCCGCGGGCAGAATCCTACGGGACTTCTTCGTCGCAACCGGGACCTTCGCCAGCTCCCACTCCACCTTCCACGCCGCGTTCATGCACCTCAGCTCCCTCTCTGACCGACTGGCAGGCCAGATGCATAAGGTCGGCAACGTTGGGACCGTAATCGGGATTTCCCTGGGAGTCATCCGACTGGCCGACAATACCATGCGCACTCTGGTCTTTCCCACAGCACTCCATCGCGCCGAAGTAGAACGCCGCATGGCCCTCTTTGAGAATATGCTAAAGAACCACCCTGGCGGACCAGACCCCGCACTCAAAGCAGCCTACGGCGATGCCAGGCAATCAGTCCTGGAATTCATGAATAGCGAGTGGGGTAAATTCTCCAACGCCCTGCTCTGGGCGTGGAAAGATACCGGAGCTACTGCCCTCACCGCGCAAATCCTTCTCACCAGCCTCGCCAAGGCCAAGGTCCTCGTCATCTCTAAGGGAATTGCCACTGCGGTAGCGGCCAAACTCGGGGCCGCTGCAGGTATTGCCGTCGGAGCCCTCGCCGCGGCGGCGGTGGCGGCGGTTGTCTATACAGTCATCGATATCGTCGACTTCGAAAAGACCTTTGTCGCTTCCAGCCTCTCAGCTACCCTCGCCCTGGAATACCTCGGACCGGCCCGCATGAAGGTCTCCAGTGCTACCCATCAAGATGATTTCCTAGGACTTGCCAGTCAGGAACTCTACGCCGACTACCTCTACATGGACTTCATGCACCACGGACTAAAGGAGTTCAACGTTGAGGCTGGTGGCCGCTGGGCCGTCGACTCACTGGTCGACATCTTCGGCGAGAAGAAATGCGACTGGTTCGACTGCACCCACAAACAACCAACCTTCCTCGCCTACAAAGACTGGATCAGCCGAGAGTACAAGGGCTTCCAATCGAACTTCAAGAAGCTCTCTGGGAAGGTCTCACTGCCCCGGGCGAAAGTCACTGCCACCGCCATCTTTGACTTGAACCAATGTACCGTCCAGCTTCAGGGAACAACCTCCCAACATGACACCAGTGGACCCATATCCCTCTATCTTCACCCGAGATTCTCCGGCCACGCCTCACCCACAGACCTGGTCCATCTCGGCGACCTCGCCGCCGGGCCTTTCCAGTTCGCCCACAAGCTCTCTATTTGCACCAAACCTGAGGCCGTTCTCCTTCAAGCCCGCCCAAAAGCAGGCACCTTTGGTGTAAAAGTCCTTCCCGTTTCCTGCACCAACAACAAGTGCAAGCCAGACCCATACAAGAATCCCCAGGACCAACAAACAGAGGCGGTTGAGGCCACCATTCAGCAAGTCGATTGTGAAGCCAACCCCGGCAAAGTCATGGCCTACGCGATGGTCACAACCCAACTGGGCACACCGCTAGAAAAGCTCACCAACGGAAACTTCAAAGTTGAAGAAACTGTTGCCAGCTTCAAATACGACTGCACCGTCGAGCGAGTAACCACCGCCGAACAACAACCCGATCCGCTCCACGTCTCGTTGGTCATTGACTCCTCATCGAGCATGCGAGGGAAGTCATTCAAGGCCGCTCAGAACGCTGCCGAACAATTCGTCCAAAACCTCCAGGCCCACGACCGCGCTGCCATCGTGCAGTTCAGCTCGACGGTCCGCACCGCCCTCGACTTCACCTCTGACAAGCAACAACTCTCCAACGCGATTCGAAGCCTCCATGCCGATGGTGGAACCAAACTGTGGGACGCCGTCATCTACTCGCTCAAAGCCACCACCAACAAGCAGGGCCGCAAAGTCGTGGTCGTTCTCTCTGACGGCGACGACACCGAGTCCTCCCGGAGCCTAAACGATACTATCCAATATGCTCAGAAGACCGGGATTCCCGTCTATACAATTGGTCTCGGCGTGAGCCCTCATACCGTCAAAGCGTTGCGGAAACTAGCTGATTACTCCAAAGCCGGCACCAAGGGACAAGGATACTACCATGCCCCCACTGCAGCCGACCTGAGCAATCTCTACGATTCTATCGCTACGAAATTGAAGAAGACCTACCTCGTCTCCTGGGCCTCCCACGGAATGCCCGGCGACCACGTAACTGCCATCGTCGATATCACCTATACCGGGGCGCACGGGACCTTCACAGAACAGACCAAGGCGAGCTATCAGCTTCCCCCAAACAAGAACTTGACCCAAGGAGTTGGGAAATGACCAGATGTCCTCAATGCAACGCCCCACTCGACGCAGACGCCATGTTCTGCGACCAGTGCGGCACTACCCAGAACCGTGAGCCAGCCATAGCCAGCGCCACCATGGGTGCCTCACCAGACTGCGACTTCGTCCTCAACCAACCCGCCATTTCAGGCTCCCACGCTCGCATCGACAAACTGGCCGATGGAACCTACGCCGTCGTTGATACCGGCTCTACCAATGGTGTCTTCGTCAACGGAAGTCGCGTGCAGAGTCAGGCCATCGGCCACCACGACCTGATCACCCTCGGTTCCGTCCCCATCGACCTCGTTGCTGTACTCGACCATTTAGACCAACGGGCATCAAGCGCCCACATTCAGGCTTCAGAGCAGTCACACGTCCCCCAGGTCCCAGCAGTCGTCCACCGCCCCCCACCTCCCCCGGCCCGGCAAGAAAGTGCGACACCTGATGTACAGCGCGTTATCGTCCAGGCCCAGCGACCGACTCCATCCCGCTTTGCCTGTCCCCACTGCGACCACGAGCACGTCCAGCGAGTCTCACTCTTTGACCAGACCACCAAAAAGAGCGGCGGGGGCTGCGGCTGCAACTCATGCCTACTTCTGGTCATCATCTTCATCCTGGCTCCAGTGCTCGTCCTCGTTGTCGGGGCCGTCGCCAGCGCCGCCATCGCAGTCTACTGGCCGTACATCGCAGGTTTTCTCGGCCTCGGGTTGCTAATCAATATCATCACCGCAATCGTCAATCGCAACGTCTTCGTCTGCCTTCGCTGTGGTAACCGATTCCGGCCACAGTAGAACCGCACCCAATCGGCCAGGGACCTCTCCGAAACAACCGTGTCGCTGCCAACCCGTACAGGGTATGAGAACGAACATTAGTCCTCCACCAGACCAAAGAAACATCTTGACATGAGAATCCGGTCAACGTGAATATCCATACAACTGGCAACATGCCAAGATAGCCAAGGTCCTGACACCACCATCTGCGCAAGATGGGGATCAGTCAGAACACTCGCGAGGAGGAACATATGAGCAGTTCAGGAGGTCCCACACTCGGTGGACGATGGGCGCAGAGCGCCGGTTCAGTTTCCGGTACCAACCAGGCTCAAGGCCTTGGATTCCATTTGAAGCTGCTAGTCATGGGGATTGCCTTTACCCTCTTCTTCTTCCTGCCATGGGCCATCCAAGGATCCGGCTCCGGCGAGGTCGGCATGAGCTGGGACATCATCGATTCCGGCAATTCAGGTTGGATGTCTACCTACGTCATCTACTCCCTCCTCCTCGGAATCGCGTTCATCGTCCTCTTCCTCACCAAGGTTGAAGAGCGAATCGGCACTCAGGTCGTCGCGGTAATGGCACTGATTGGCGTAGCCCTTCTCTTCGCCTCAGTCTTTGCCGGTAATGCCGTGCTCCGCGGAAGCCAGACCCTCCCCGCCTCGGGAGCCCTCGCCATTCTCGGCTTCATGGGCGTCGTTCTCCTCGGCTGCGGGTGCCGCTACAAGTCCTTCAACGGTAGCTCAGTGGCTGCCTCCGTCCTCATCGGCTTCGCCACCCTGCTTGTTCTCGTTTCAAACCTCATCCCGGTGAAGACGGGCGGCTCTACCCAAATGCCACTTGTCTTCGTTGTCAAAATGGTCTTCAACCCCAAGGGGCTAGGAGTTCCTTCGGACCTACGCGCCCTCTCAGTGCTAATGGGGCTCTACTCACTCTCTCTCTTCATTGCTTCCCTGGTAAGCCTGGTTGGCGCCGCCGACACACGCCCACAATCGAAGACACCTTCCCTCCTTATGACCGTGCTCTTTCGCTACTTCCAATTCTACATCCCCGTACTGCTTGTCGCGTTCTTTGTCGCCATGGCGGTGGGCTCAGACGGCAAGCTCATCCTCCTTGCCCTTCTCTGGCTTGGAATCGGTCTCCTCTTCCTCCTTGAACTTCTCATTGAAGGAGCTCGTTCATTGTTGGGGATGCTTGAAGGGCGATCCCCCGCACCGCGACCTGCCCCCGCTCCTCAGCCGGTCCGACCAGAACCCCCACGCCCCGTCCGCCCCCAGCCTCAACCACGCCCTTCTGTAGCTCCCCAACCAGCACCTCCACAATTCGATATGTCGCAGCTTCCGTCCGATGTTCAGGCGAGGCTAGCAAAGGTTGAAGAGATGAAGAACAAGGGCATGATCTCCGCCTCGGAATACGACGACCAACGCAAGCGGATTCTAGCTACCTTCTCATAGCGGCTGGCCCACTATCTACCCGTCTTTCGCCTCAGGAAATTGAAAGCTTCGTGGCCATCGTGCGGTCTCCGGTCGGGACGCTTTTCCAGGCAGAGATAGACGAATCTCTCAAGCCAGCGAGGTATCCCAACTCGAAACTCCGACAGCGGGGGAGGAGTGCTCTCTTGATGCGCCACCATAACTTCGTATCCCGCCGCAGTTTGCTGCGGAAACGGCACCACTCCAGTCAACATCCGATAGAGCGTTACGCCGAATGAGTATACATCCGAAGCGGGAGTAAGCTCTTCACCGCTAGCCTGCTCCGGGCTCATATACTCGTATGTCCCAACCACAGACCCCGACTTCGTCGCACCCTTCTTCCCTACGGCTCGGGCAATACCAAAATCCGCCACCATCGGCTCCCCGTCACCAGTAAAGAGGATATTCGCCGGTTTCACATCGCGATGAATCACTCCATCGCCTCGACGATGAGCATATCCCAAGGCATTTAGCACACCCAAAGACACCCCAATTGCCTCTTCAATCTGAAGATAACGCTCCTCCAAGATCTGCTCCAAAGACCCCCCTTCCACATAGTCCATCACCAGAACCAGCAATCCGCGATCATGAAGGAGAGTCCTGAAAGTAACGATATTTGGGTGCCTCAACGCCCCCAGAAAACGCGCCTCCTCAACAAATCGGGTCCGTACATTTGGGTCCGAAGCCAGGTGAGGCAACAAGACCTTCAACGCCACCCGCTGCTGCGTCAAAGTGTGCTGTGCCACATAGACCTCAGCCATCCCCCCTCGGGGCAACATCCGTTGAACCACGTATTCCCTGACCGTGCTACCAATACTTAACAGCCCCGGTTCAACACGAGAAGCGGCCCCGCCATCGGGAGTTGAATCCCAGACAGGACGACTGAGACCACTGCCGCTACTCGCCGCGGACCCACAGTACCAGCAGCTGCCAGCCCCCGGTTGCACCCTCTGGTTGCAGGTTGAGCAGCGAATAGTGCTATCGTCGACCATCCTCTTCGTCGTTCTCCAGGTGCTCTTGCTAGGACCATTCCTACGCATCAAACTGACGCGCCCTACAGGTGTACCACCGCTGCACTTCATCTTTCAAGATCATCGCGCCTATCGCTATCAGCTACAGTAGCAATAGCAGGATTACCTATCTTCCCAAGACTGTTGCGGTCCAGCGCCGCGACGGCTAATATACATCAACTTAGAAAAGCTTATATTGACATCCATTGCGGACACTAGCGCTGGAGTATTTCAGACATGACACAAGAGATTCTCTGTCACGCATGCGGCGGTAGCAACGATGCCAACTCCCTCTTCTGCATTCACTGCGGGAATCGAGTCAGCGCCACCGGAGTCCAACCAGAGTCTGAATCCCTGCTCCCCGGGGCAACTATACGCGAGTTCCGAATCGCGAGACTCCTGGGAGAAGGCGGTATGGGGCAAGTCTACGAAGCCACTCACGCCATTACCGGGGAACGCGTAGCGATCAAACGAATGCTCCCCGGACTGACCAACGATCAGGCTGTCCTCAGACGTTTTCTTGAAGAAGCCAGGACCATGACTCTGCTGAAACACCAGTCCATTGTACAACTCAAGCAGTTCTTCGAGGTTCAGGGTCGCTTCTTCCTCATTATGGACTTCATCGAAGGGCAATCCGCTGAACAGATTGCCGAGAGCTTTCAAGGCGAAGGGAAACCTATACCCATCGACCAAGTGCTCCAAATAGCCATCCCAATTACCGCTGCACTAGATTACATACATGACTTGCGGGCTACCCAGACTTTCATGGGAGACCAGGGCCACGAGGTAACCCGCGAAATTGAGGGAGTTGTCCACCGAGACATCAAACCTGCCAACATTCTAGTCAATCCCGAGGGCGAACCCTTCCTCATGGACTTCGGCATAGCTAAGCCTGAAGGGCGAGAACGCATGACTCGCATCGGAGGAGTCGTCGGCACCTATGAGTTCATGGCCCCAGAGCAGATTCGCGGCGGTGACATCGGACCGTACACTGACCAGTACTCCCTCGCTGTAACAATCTTCCATCTCCTCGCAGGAACCCCTCCCTACCCACAGCGGACAGAGGCGGGATTTGACGCCATGGAAGGGCATCTCAAAGGAGAAATCCCCTCCATAGGGCAGTTCCGTAAGGACGTCTCGCCCGCCCTGGAGAAAGCAATTCAACGAGCCATGGCGAAGAACCCTGAAGGGCGCTTCGCCAATTGCCAGGAATTCGGCCGAGCCCTGGCGAACTCGCACCACTCCCCCCCTGCCACTACAGCCATTGAGTCCTTCCATGATGCCCCTCCCGCCACTAACGACACCGACTCCATAGCCCGAATCAACCGACCTCCCAGGACAGCCATCGCCGTTGGAGTAGCACTACTGGCAATCGCTATTGCCGTCACCGTGGCCTGGCGTCTAGGCAACCTCCCCAAGAAGGACATCCAAGGAACTCAGACTGAGATCGGACAGGTATCAAGCGACGAGCCTGCCACCGAAATGGCTGAAACTGAAAGCCGCACCGAAGTAGAGGTGGCGCAATATGACCCTCCGCCAACTGAAGACCCCAGTGAGGCCATCCCACAGCAGCCAGCCCACGAATCAGTCGTGGAGACAAAGCCTACGGCCGAAATCGTCAAGGCCAATCAGGCCGCAATTGAAGCAGCGCAGCGGGAAGAGCAGAAGCGAGCCGAGGTACTGCGGGAATTCCAGGATCTGATAGCAACAGCTGAACGGCAGGAGAGAAACTCCGACCTAACCGGCGCCAGGGCTTCTTTCGCCAGGGCCGAATCACTCTCCGGCATTGATACCAGTGCAGCAACTCGAAACCGCACCAGGATCGACGCGCTAATTGCCGCTAACGAAAATGCCAAAGTTGACTGGTACTGCCTTTGCTACAAAGAGCGAATCGGTGGTATCCCCACGCTCTCAACCGCCTGTAGAAGAACCATGCGAGCATGTAACAAGCTGGCTCAAACTGCCAACCGCGGACGTAAGCCCTTCGTCAAGAACTCAGTCTCCCGTTGGTGTTCCAATGTGCGCGCCGAATACCCCTGGGATTCCCTCGGCTCACAAAGCGCGTGGAAACCCTCAAAAAGGCCCGGCTCCTGGTGGAGTGATCGCGGCTGCTTCCTTCCTTAGAAAGAGGACTAGATGAAACGGCTCACTGCTACCATTGCCAACTTGCTCGCCCTCGCGGTTCTCTGCTCCATCATCTCTCTCGCCCTTCCCCGGGATGCCACGTGCCAATCAGCAGGGGCTTTCATGCGAGTGAAGCAGGACGTGCGCCTGCGCACCGATTCCTCCACCGATTCCGAGGTAATCTTCTACCTTCGGGCGGGCGAAATCGTTGCGATCCTCGAGCGCGCGCCAGAACCTGTCAAGCTCGAGGGCACCACCGACCACTGGTACAAGGTGCGCACCTACGACTCCTACGAAGGCTGGTCATTTGGATCCTACCTCGAACAGCTAGACGACACCACGTTCTCTCACTTCTCCGCCCTCGACACCACAACCCTCCCCAAACTCATGGCCGACAAGGGCTACGACCATTCCCCCCTCTTCAAAGCACTCGTGGTCAAGATCAGCGGGAACCAGGAAAGTGGCTTCACCTTCTCCTCCTTCGACTACAATGGCACCAGCCGCGACTACGACAACTGGTGGCCAGCCTCCAACGTCAAGATATTCCCCGCCGCGGCCCTCCTCCAGTCCCTCTCTAAGAAGGGGTTTGGGCCCGCCGCCCGCCTGACCTTCCAGTATGAAGACAAATCCTACGGGGTTCGCCTCAAGAAGCTCATTTCACGAGCCATCACCCACAGCAAGAATCGCTCCTACGACCAAACCGTGGAGGCCACCGGGTGCAAGAACTTGAACACCCACTTCTTCACCCCCACCAACGGCATTCGCCACACCCTTCTACTTCGCAGCTACACCCACCGCGTGGTCATCGAGGGAACCGACGGCGAAGGCTCAACCCGCCACTCCCCAGCTATCAAGATCCGCCAGGGCGACAACAAGACTACCCTCCCAGAAACCACCGACAACACCGACTACAGTTCCAGAAACTGTGGTGGCATCACCAAGCAGAACCAGATTCGCCCCCCCGACAAGTTCCAGGGAAACTGCACCACCCTACGCGACCTCTCCGAAGTAATGCGCCGAGTCATGATGCAAGAGCACCTGCCTAAGCACGAGCACTACAACCTCTCCACCGAAAACCTCACCCTCCTCCGCTCCGCCCTCGCCGGTAAACGAGCTCGCGGCAACAACATCATCGATGGCCTCAAAAAGGGCATGAAGGACCTCGATGCCACCTTCTACCACAAGCCCGGCTACGCCATGAAATGGATGAGTGACATAGTCTACGTCGATATCGCCGGAACCGACGAAGACTACATCGTCGCCATGGCAAACCATCCGGGAAGAACCTGCCTCGACGAGGCCGCCCGCATTGTTGGGGAGTTGATTGGTGAGAAGGCCTTAGAATAGTCTCTGGGCGCAGACCCTTGTGCCACGGATCCCCCGCGAAAAGACATTGAAACTTCCACCCAACAGTGCTTCACTTACCAGCAACGGAGATGCCCAAAAACTATGGTGAGACGGATAATCCTAAATGCTATGACAGACCTGAGCCTCAGGACGTTCTCCACCTGACCAAACACGAGGCACCAACAACTTGACAACCACACAGGCAGACCCAATGAAAAGACAAACCCTTTGGGGGCGAAGCTCTCAAACACTCACCCTCCTACTTCTAGCCACCGTCTACCTCCCACAACTCTCCTGCTCAGAAGGCACCGGAAACGTCGCCGGCTCTGACCCAGCCTGCGAACCAGGAGCGACGCAGGAGTGCTTCTGCGTCGGCGGCGGAGATGGCGTCCAGTCCTGCAACGTCTTCGGATCCGGATGGGATACATGCCTCGGCTGTCCAAATAGCCCCGTTGACCCATGCAACGGCAACACCGGCACTTTTGGCTGCCCCTGCCTAGATGGCCAATCATGCGAGGAAGGATTGGCGTGCAGCTCCTCAGTCTGCGTCCTGGATGAAACCAGCGATTGCCAGGAAACACCCGATTGCTCCAACCGAAAATGCGGTCCAGACCCCAATTGCGGAACCTCCTGCGGCGAGTGCGAAGGCCTCGACTCCTGCTTCGGCGGCAAATGCAAAGGAGATGACGACCTCATCATCATCGAAGAGCAATACGACATCCCATCAACCTGCGACGACGGTGCCTATGACTATGAATTCTCGGCTGGAAAACAGGTACTCGAAGTCCCCCTCTGGGTCTGGGTAGAAGACAAAGACGGCTTCCCCGCCATGTCGCCATCACAAATCACCGAGGACCTGCAGAACACCAACGATTACTACGCCTCTAGCGGCATCGAATTCTACGTTCATGAAACCAGCGAATTCACCGACTTTGACGATGATGTCGACCTCGACTCCCACTACATTTCACTCGCCTATTTCCATGACATTTCCGGTTCCTGTGGGAGCGCCGTCAAAGGCCCCTATGACAAACCATATGCCAAGGTCGATGCCGCATGCGCCTTCCCCAACGGCAACACCACACCACATGAACTCGGCCACGCTCTTGGCCTCCATCACCCCCACGGAACTCCCAACGGTGATGCCGACCCCATCGAACCCCTCGACTCCCTCTGCTACGACACAGCGGAGGACGAAGGCGACTACCTCTGTGACACGCCCCCCGATCCCAGCAAGAAGTACTGCGACCAGCCAAAGTGCTCGGTATCTTGCGATGAGCCATACGAGGACTACCAGCCCCTGGGGAACAACATGATGTCCTACTACAAGGACTCCTGCCAGTCCCCCGCCACCGCCTTCACCCTCGAGCAGAGCAACACCATGCGCTGCATCTTCCAGGAGTACTACGTCGACGATATGGCCTGCCCCAGCAACAATTGCGGCGGGACCTGCCCAGAAATCTGTACTCCCTTCGAATGTGGAATCCATGACGGATGCAACTGCGGCGACTGCGCACAGGACTACCTCTGCAGCAACGGCACGTGCATCCAGGAAGGCTGTGAAACCCTCTGTCAGGACGTAGAATGCGGCAGCTACAAGGACTGTGAGTGTGGCAACTGCGGCGACTTCGAGAAATGTGTCAACTTCGAATGCGAAGACAAACCATGCCCCGAGATCTGCGCTGACGCAGGCAAAAACTGCGGCACCTACCTCGGTTGCCCCTGCGGAACCTGTAGCGGCAGCGACGAATGCAATAACAACATCTGCCAACCCCCCAGCTGCTATGATATCTGTGCGGGCAAGGAGTGCGGCTCTCAATCCGGTTGTGATTGCGGCGACTGCGGCTATCAAGAGAACTGCGTCA
>CAZFVN010000119.1:0-17730 GCA_964522395.1 uncultured Myxococcales bacterium | reverse complement strand
GGTCCTACACTAAATGCGGTGAGAAGGTGTCCCATTTTTGTTGACAGGTTCCGCCGAGTGCAGCAAGACTGCGGTGTGCTAGCTAAGTCCTGCCTGGCGAACTCTACCGCGCAGCTTGAAGTAGAAATGGACGGGGCCAATGAGCAAACCGAGGGTATAGAAACCCGACATTACCTGAGTAAACAACCAAGCCTGGTCTATGACAAAAGCCAGCAGTACCCAACAGAAAATGTCGACTTCGTTGAAGTAGAGGATTGACCAGAAGGCCTTGCCCACGAAGCGAATCCAATCGCCAAACGAGCGTTGGGGCGGGGGAACAATGGGGTTTTGCTCGGCCCGGGACGCGGCAAAACCTTCCAGCGTCCCGGCCCTTCGATGTTCGATCAGTTGAACGTCTGTTTCGACTCGTGTGTAGACCCACTTGCAGTAGGCCGCCACGGACGCCCCGGCAAACCCGGTGAGAGGCAGCAAGAGGTCAAGGAGATCGCCGGTAACCCAATATACCCGCAGCGCAACCGCAACAAAGAGCCCCGCCAGGCAGATAATATCCACAGTCTTGTCGAGGTAGTAGCCAAGGTAGCTGCTGGTGTCGCGATAACGGGCCAATGTGCCATCCATATTGTCCAGGACCAGCCCCAGATTGACCAGCAACGCACCTCCAACTCCGCCCCAGTAGTCGGGCAACCAGACGAGACAACCTAGGCCGGCCAACTTGGCCAGAACACTGGCTGCGGTGATCAAGTTTGGAGTCACCCAGGCCAGCTCGACGATGGGTAGCAACAGCAAAATGGTCATGGGGCGAGCGAAGACCATGGCCCAGAAGTCGTCGGACTGGAAGTTGCGCAGTCGCATCCAGCGCTCTTTCAAGCTACCAGACTTCACAATCGTCGTTCCCTGTGTCATTGCCTGCTCCCGAATGCGGTCTCGAATATCGTGCCTTTTCTGGCACATCTGCTCGTCCTTTGCAAGAGCCAACCATTCTCTATTTGGCGTCGATCGTCCACGCCACCGGGGAATGTGAGTCCGCTTCGACGCCAGTGCCCTTGCCCAATTTGACCGCGACGCGTAGTCTGTCCATGTCGGTCAGTTGCTGCCCATTGGTTCGAGGAGAATGCATGAACACACTCATCGCCTGCGCCCTGTTGGCCACCGCAATGTTGGCCCTGACGTCCCCCATCACAGCGGCTCCTCTCGCCACATTAATCCCCACGGAAGTCGCTGGTTGGAAAGGCGATGGTATGGATTCCACTTACGGCCCGGACACGCTCTACAACTACATCAACGGCGGCGCAGAGGTCTACATCGCCCTCAACTTCAAAGCCGTTTTTGCTCGCCGCTTCGAGAAGGCTGGGGAGCCCGAACTCATCTGTGATCTCTTCGACATGGGCTCGGCCTATGACGCCTTTGGCGCCTATCACCATGACATGCGAGAGGGCCCCTCGGGAAATGTTGGGCGAGAATCGGAAATCTCCAATACATCACTGGCTTTCTGGAAGGGACCATATTTTGTCTCCATCGTCGCCTTCGACGACACGCCGGCTGCGCAAGTAGCGATGAAATCTCTCGGGATTGCTGTTGCCAACGCTCTCCCCGACGACGGCGAGCCTCCGCCGCTCCTCAAAGTACTCCCCGAGGACGACTTGCAGCGCAGTCGACTCCATTACTTCCACGATCACCTGACCCTCCATTCACACTACCTCCTGGCCCGTGACAATGTGCTCGGGCTCAGTCCAGAAACGAATTGCCTGCTCGCCCGCTACACTCGAACGAGCAGCAACCAGGATGATCTTGATTGGGTGCTCCTCATCGTCGACTACCCAGCCGATGATCTTGCAGAGGAGGCATCCGCCGCCCTCTTTAGAAAGGTCTTGCCAGGAGCAGACGCCGCCGGATCTGTTCGGCGCAGCGACGGTTCCTTCGCCGCAGCACGTACCATTGGCAAAACATTGCTGATTGCCCTCGATGCCCCTAGCAGGCAGCAGGCGCTGAGCGCCATCGCCGATAGCGCGGTCCGAGTGGTCGGTTGGCAATAGCTTGTCCAAGTAATAATGGAGGACGATATGGACCAACATGTTACCCGTCGAGATTTCCTGCGAGTGGCCAGCGGCGCGATGCTGGCTGGCACCTCTCTAATGGCTGGCTGGGGCACCACGCTGGGGGCCCCGAAGCCAGTTGTGGCGGGCACCAGCAACGCCCGCTCCCGAGTTGTCATCGTCAGAGACGAAAAGGCCCTCGACAAGGATGGCAAGCCGCGGGCCAAAGCGATGGCTGAAATGCTCGATGCAGGGGTTGCCAGCCTTCTCCAGGAAAGAGATGTGAAGAAGGCTTGGAGCCAGCTTGTGCAACCTGAGGATATTGTTGGCATCAAGACCAACGTCTGGCGCTTCTTGCGCACCCCTCTTTCCCTGGAGGAGGCCATAACGGCGCGCCTTATCGGAGCCGGGGTTACACCCGAGAGTATCGCCATTGGCGACCGGGACGTCCTCAAAAACCCACTTTTCGAACTCTCCTCCGCACTGATCAATGTCAGGCCCAGCCGGACCCACCACTGGGCGGGAGTGGGCAGCCTGATAAAGAACTACGTCATGTTCTCGCCCGAGCCGTGGACCTATCACGACGACTCTTGCGCCGACCTGGCCGCGCTCTGGGATCTGCCGACAGTAAGAGGCAAGACACGCCTCAACATCCTCGTCATGCTCACTCCACTCTTTCAGGGCAAAGGCCCCCACCATTTCCAGAAGAAATACACTTGGGGATACAATGGCTTGATTCTCGGAACGGACCCAGTAGCGGTCGATGCTACCGGCGTCCGTATCCTTGAAGCCAAGCGGAAGGAGTTCTTCGGTAAAGAGCAGCCCTTCGCCACCCCCGCCAAGCACGTTTGGGTAGCTCAAGAGAAGTTTGGTCTTGGCAACGCCGATGCCTCACGCATCGATCTTGTCCATGTTGGTTGGGAGAAGAACCGGCTAATCTGACTCTCTGGTGGGTGAATCTGAACTGATGATCAGCTCTGGCAGACCGGCCGCCGGACCCTGGTCCACCAGGACCCCCGGTTGATTGACATCCATTTCAAGCCAGTCGATGATCTTGCCATCAAGATCCTCGACTTCGATACGCAACCGGTCACAATCTGCTTCCATGACGAGGAAGTGGTGGTTCTGATAGACTACGGTGGTCTCGGGAAAGTCCTTGCACCACTCGTCCAGGTGGCCGCCACCACCACCGGTGATAAGGTGCACCAGCCCGGTATCCATCTGGGCTCGCTCGTAGGCGTGGGTGTGGCCCGCCATGTAGAGGTGGAAACCGTGCTCCGCAATGAAGGGTAAGAACCAGTTTCGAATTGGCTTGTACCCGTCATACTTGCAATTGCCGGGACTCCAGCTCTCGGTAATTCCCGGCTCATGCCCATAGGCGATGCGCCAGGTAGCATTCTGGGCGGCAGGTGACGTCACCTGCTCACGTATCCATGCAGAGACGGGCGTATCTACTTCACCGATAGGGAAGAAGACGGTGTTGGTGTTGATCACGAGGAAGAAGACATTGCCGAAGGTGAAGCTGTAGTAGGCTTCGCTGTTTATGTCGTCGGGTACGTCAGCCGCGGGATAGGCGAAGAAGTCATACCAGAAGCTGGCGTTTTCCTCGTGGTTGCCAATAGCCGCATAGAGGGGGACAGCGTGGAGGAGCGCTCGCGCCGGGCCAAAGAGCTCCTGGAGCCACAGTGATTCGACCTTTCCCTTGGAAATGAGATCCCCCACGCCCAGGAGCGCGTGAGGAGCCCGGGCCAGAATCTGAGTCTGAAGCTGGGAGAAATTGTCATAGCCACTCTGGTTGTCACCCCAAACTACGAAGCGGGCGGGCTGCCCTGCCACCGGCGTCACAAAATGGTGAACCGCCGAGGTTTTGTCGGAGGTACTGACCTGATAGGCATATCGAGTGCCCGGCTCCAACCCTTCCAGTAAGATCTGATGGTAGCGTTTGGCTTCGTCGTCGCTAGCCTCTTCGGCCAGCGTATCGTCGGGCCCGAAGTTCACCTTTCCTACCACCGTATCTACTGTCCGCCACGCAATGGTGACGCTCTCCGGACGCATATCCATAAGGTAAGGGCCAATTTCGAAAGTCTCGTCTGCTACTCCCTCCAGCGGCCACTCCTTGACCCCTGGCTGACACGCCTGGGAACCAGCGGCATCAGACACCTCCGGCGTTACACCATTGGTCTCAGCCCGGACCTCGCCAGCCCATTGGTCCGCAGGTGAAACTGAGTTGTCTACCAAGGCGACCTCTGGCGCAATGTCAGCCACATCACCGGTGGACCCGGTTGTACTGCAAGCCATCACCACACATCCCAGAATCGACAGCAACATCAGGCTCCAACTTCGCATCACCCTCACCTCCAGACCCCGATTCTGCTGACCCAACAACGATCCGTCAAGCGACCTCTCTCCTCCCGCCTCTAGCCTCTCTCCTTTCCTCCGGCCTCCAGCCCGCCTCTCGCCTCTGGCCTCTCTCCTTTCCTCCGGCCATCAGCCCGCCTCTTGCCTCTGGCCTCTCTCCTTTCCTCCGGCCTTCAGCCCGCCTCTTGCCTCTAGCCGCTACCCCACCAAACTTCCTCGTTGCGTCCCGGGCAACAGGGTGCGAAACTGCAGCCGTCGGATGCCAGGGGACGGAGCCATGCAAAGGGAACAGCCAGTCATCTACGAGATCAACACCTGGGTCTGGCTCGCTGACCTCGCGAGGGCGACGGGCAATCCCGTCACGCTCTCCACCGTAGCCGATTCCGTTTGGGATTCCCTGGCCGAACTGCATGTCGACTTCGTCTGGTTCATGGGGGTCTGGCAACGCAGCCCCGCCAGCATCAAAATCGCCCGCCAACACACGGGACTTCAAGGGGAGTTGGCTCAAGCGCTCCCCGATCTGACTGCTGAAGACATCGTTGGCTCCGCGTACGCCATCAAGGACTATGTCGTGGCGGAGCAGCTCGGCGGCGATGCAGGCCTTGCTGCCGCCCGCCGGGAGTTGCGATCCCGTGGAATCTCTTTGCTCCTCGACTATGTGCCAAATCATGTTGCTGTCGACCACCCTTGGGTCACAGAGGAGCAGGGCTCTCTTGTCACCGTCGTGAAGGGCTCCGGGCGATGTCCAGCGGGTACTTTTACCGCCGGTGATCGCTGCGTTGCTCATGGCCGCGATCCCTACTTCCCACCTTGGACCGATACCGCCCAACTCAATGCCTTCTCGCCTTCACTACGCGTACAAGCCTCCAAATTACTCCAGAAGCTGGCCACCATGTGCGACGGAGTGCGGTGCGACATGGCAATGCTCCTCCTCGACAGCGTCTTCCAGAAAACATGGGCCGAGCTCGTGGCGTCTCCGCTCGAAGAAGAATTCTGGACGGAAGTGATAGCCGCTACTCGAGCAATTGAGCCTAACTTCAAGTTCATGGCCGAGGCCTACTGGGACCTTGAGCCACAACTGCTGGGATTGGGCTTCGATTGGGCCTACGACAAGACCTTTTACGACCGGCTCCGAGGCGGCGACGGACCCGCCCTGCGCCAACATCTGGGAGAGACCGCGGCTAACCAGAGCATGCTCGTCAAGTTCACCGAAAACCACGATGAACCACGGGCCGCCGCGGCTTTTTCCAATGGGAAGAACCGGCTAGCCGCAGTGTCCGCGGCGCTGATGCCCGGACCACTCTTGATCCATGAGGGCCAACTGGAGGGGCGCAGCACACGAATCCCCGTGCAACTTGGACGCCGACGAGTGGAACCCGCGGTGAGGGAGCTGGAGGGTTTTTACCGACGCCTCCTCGCATTACGCAGTACACCGGCATTCAGGACGGGGAGTTTTCGCCGGCTCGCCACCCGCGGCTGGCCCGACAACAAGAGCCATCAGCGGCTCGTGGCCTGGCTGCGGAATTCTGACTCCAAACGCTTCGTCATCATCGCAAATATGTCTGACGAAGCGAGTCAGGCCCACATTCCGCTGCCGTGGGAGGACCTGAGGGGAGGCACCTGGCGACTTGAGGACCCGGTGAATGAGGAAGAATTCGTCAGGGAAGGAGATGACCTGCTGGGGCCAGGGCTTTTCGTCGATTTGGTTGGCTGGGGCTTCCACGTTTTCAGGCTGGTTCCAGCGTAGGCTTACTTCTCCGGCTCGTAGCCCGTGGCAGTCGTGACCTCCAGGTCGCCGTGGTCGTTACTCTCCGACGCAACCCTGGAAACCGCCAGCCAAGCATACTCTGGATCGGTATCAAAGCCGACGAATCGACGGCCCGAGCGGGCTGCGGCAACCGCCGTTGACCCTGAGCCCAGAAATGGGTCCAGAACGGTATCGCCAACATAGGTGAAGAGTTGGATGCACTTCTCTGGCAATGCTACAGGGAACGGGGCGGGATGACCGACCTTACGAGCGCTTTCAGGCCGGATCTTCCAGACATCGAGAGTCCCCCCCATGAACTCTTCCTTGGTAATCGAGTTCTCAAAGGGCAGACCCTGGACCTCCCTCTTCTTGCGAGGTATCGCCCGGTCGAAGCGACCTTTGCAGGCGACGATAATGCGTTCCGAGAGGTCGCGCAGCACCGGGTTGGCTGCACTGGCGAAAGACCCCCAGGCACAGTTACCGGAGGCTCCGTCCGCCTTGACCCATAGAATCTCGCCGCGCAGAAGAAGCTGCAAGTCATCTTGGAGGATGCGAATCACATCTGCCGATAGCGAGCGATAGGGCTTGCGACCCAGATTCGCCACATTCACCGCGATGCGCCCTCCAGGCTCAAGCACTCGCTTACACTCTGCGAGAACATCTCGCAGCATCTTCAGGTAGTCCAGATAGGAGCCGGGAACGTGGCCCTGACCCAGATCGGTTTCGTAGGCCTTGCCCGCGAAATAGGGCGGTGAGGTCACCACCAACGCTACGGAGTTGTCATTTAGATCCCGCATGTCACGAGCGTCGCCGCAGAAGATTGTGTCGGCCACCCGGCACGGTTCGACGTTGCTCTCCTGACTCACGACCGGGGCGCGAAAGCGAGCGTAGAAATCACTGGCATCGTGACTCTCTCGTTTGCCTACTCCAAACGTCCGGGTCGATGTCGGGCCCTTCTTGCGCGCCATTTCGCCGCTCCATTAGCTGTTACCAGCACCCGAGTAAACCAACGCCACCCCAATGTGTCAAGGCTCTCTTTGCGTGCGCGCAACGTTCGCGGTAAACTATCGCGTCATGTCGGAACCGGGGGCATGGAGGAGTGAAACGATGAAGAAAACAGCACATCTCGTCCTTGGCGCAATCGCCCTGCTCATCGCCTGCTCAACGGATACCGGAGTCATCCTGGTCGACGGCCGGGCCTCGGAGGATATCTCTGGTGCGACAGATCTCGGCACTCCGGACCTGGCAAGGCCCGATGCCACGGTGGAGCCCGACCTCATGGTGATTCCCGATGAGTACGACTTTTTTGTGCCGGACCAGCCTGATGCGCTCCAACCGGGCTGTCTGCCCGGCGAGGGCTGCTTCCTGGACAAGTGCGACTCCAACGAAGAGTGTCTCTCCGGGTGGTGTGTCGAGCACCTCGGGGAAGGCGTTTGCTCTCAAGCGTGCCAGGACGAATGTCCTCCAGGATGGGAATGTCAACAGGTTGCGGGAACCGTCCCCGACGTCGTCTACATCTGCGTTTCCACTCACGCCAACCTCTGCCGACCTTGCGCCACCGGAGCCGACTGCAAGAGCGTCGGCGGCGCCGACGACGTCTGCGTCGACTACAATGATGCCGGTTCTTTTTGCGGTGGAATCTGCGCTACCGACGAAGACTGCCCCTGGGGTTTCTCATGTCTAGCGACAGTCACAGTCGATGGAATCGACACATTGCAATGCGTGGCCGATGCAGGGGAGTGCCCATGCACCGGGAAGTCGGTCGCCCTCTCCCTCTGGACTCCATGCGAGGTCGAAAACGAAAATGGACTCTGCCTGGGCAAACGCTTCTGTACAGATGAGGGACTCACGGCCTGCGATGCCGCCATTCCCGCAGCAGAGACTTGCAACGGTCAGGACGACGATTGCGACGGTGATGTGGACGAAATGACCTGCGACGATGGTGACGATTGCACCGACGATGCTTGCCTCGGCGAGGCGGGCTGCCAGCATGTGCCCCTGAGCGAAGGCGAGTGCAAGGATGGCGACGTCTGCACCGTTGGCGATCACTGCGAAGAGGGAATCTGCAAGGGCAGCCTCATTTCCTGCGACGATTCCAACCCCTGCACCGACGATAGCTGCGATGGCCTGGGCGGCTGCCAGTACATCGACAATCAGGTCGACTGCGACGACGGCGATCCATGTACCGTCGCTGATGAATGTGGCCAGGGCAACTGTGCTGGAGTCGGTATCAACTGTGCCTGCCAGAACGATGCCGAATGCGGCGCTTTCGAAGATGGAGACCTCTGCACCGGTACGCTTATTTGCGACACCAGCTCATTGCCTTACCAGTGTCGAGTGGACCAAGAGACAGTTGTGACCTGCCCTGGTCCGCCCGCGGGTAAGGACTCCATCTGCCTGGCCGCAGCCTGCGACCCCGCCACCGGGTCCTGCTCCCTGATACCCGACCACGAAGGATTTGCCTGCGACGATGGCGACGCGTGTACCGTTGGCGACCACTGCGAGGAGGGGCTCTGCGCACCGGGCGTATCGGCCATCTGCAAGGATGACAATTCCTGCACAGACGACGGCTGCGACCCTGCCGGTGGATGTACTTTCGTGCCCAACAATCTTCCGTGCAACGACGGCGATGTCTGCTCCCTTGGCGACACCTGCTCCGACGGGGCGTGTACCGCCGGGAACGAAATTCTCGTTTGCGACGACAACAATATCTGCACCGATGACTCCTGCGATCCGGGTCTCGGTTGCGTCCAGAGCGGCAACGCCGCCGACTGTAATGACAGCAACGCCTGCACCACCGCTGATCAATGTAGCGGCGGTATGTGCATCGGTGGACCGCCGCTGGAATGCGGGGACAATGACGTTTGCAACGGCTTTGAGGTTTGTGATGTTGCCGCCGGTTGCATCTCTGGACAACCCCTCACTTGCAACGACCTGAATCCCTGCACCGTCGATTCCTGCCTCCCCGATCAGGGGTGCCAATACCTGGCCGGCGATGGAGCGTGTGATGACGGCAACGAATGCACCGTCGGAGAGACCTGCCAGGAAGGTAAATGTACCCCGGCTGGACTCACCAACTGCGATGACGACAACGTTTGCACCACCGATAGCTGCGACCCCAAGAGCGGCTGCCTCCACCTGCTCAATCAGGCCCCCTGCAACGATGCGGACGTTTGCACCACCGGTGACCATTGCCACCTCGGCGAATGCATCGGCGGCGGCGAATTGGCTTGCAATGACGGTAATCCATGCACCGATGACGCCTGCAACTCCAGCGATGGCTGCACTTTCACTCCCAATGCAGATGTTTGCGACGACAGCAACGCCTGTACTGAAGGAGACCAATGCAAGAACGGTTGGTGCCTCCCCGGACCGACCATCACATGTAGCGATGAAGAGCTCTGCACCGACGATAGCTGCGACCCCGCCACCGGGTGCATTTACCCCAACAACGAACTCCCCTGTGACGATGCCAACGCCTGCACGAACGGCGATATCTGCGGCAACGGGGGATGCGTCGCGGGTCCTCCACTCGACTGCGACGATGATAATCCTTGCACCACCGATAGCTGCGATCCCGATGCTGGCTGCATCCATCTGTTCAACGATCTGCCCTGCAATGATGCCAACGCATGCACAACCAACGAGTTCTGCAACCTTGGGAATTGCGGTGGAGGAGTGGCCATAGTCTGTAACGATGAAAACATCTGTACCGATGACTCCTGTGACAACCAACTCGGTTGCCTCTTCATCGCAAATGCTGCGGCCTGTGACGATTCCAACCCCTGCACCCTGGAAGACTCCTGTGCCAACAGCGCTTGCCAACCGGGCGCTGGAGCCCTCGACTGTGACGACCAGAGCACCTGCACCGACGATTCCTGTGACCCCAATTCGGGCTGCGTGCACACTCCCGTTGCCAACGACACCCCTTGCCCCGGTGACGGGAAGTGCCAGGGGGGAGTCTGCATTCCGGATCTGCAAACAAGCTGCGCCGATGCCCTGGCCGCAGACCCGGGAGCCGCGTCTGGAATCTACGCTATTGATCCCGACGGTGAGGGCGGCGCCGGGGAGTTCAACGTCTGGTGCGAAATGGACCAGGATGATGGTGGCTGGACGCTCGTCATGAATCTCAACACATCTGACGGGCACATGGCATACCTGCCCGATGCCATCTGGACCACCCAGGGTGAGAGCGGCAACTTCTCCAACCGTTGGTCAAACGACTACAAGAGCAAAGCGGCAGTCACCCTTGAGGGTACCAAGGTGCTCCTCATCGTCCGAGACCACAGCGTCGGCGAAGGTGGTGCTATCAAGGGTTGGAGGAGTTGGAATCTGAGTGAGAAAAAGAGCTACCAGAGCTTCTACGACGTCAGCATGGGAAGCGAGAGTGCCAACGCAACCGGTGGCTGCAACAGTGGCTATTCCGGTGATGGCCGGAAGCAAACCTCAGGGATCCACTCCAGCGGGCAGGCAGCTCTGTGGGATTCCTTCACCAATCAGGCCAGTGAACTCTATTCCAACTCCTACTATGGTGGCTGTGGCGGGAACCAGGACGGCTTCCGCCTCTCTGCCCACTACCGCTGGGCCAACAACAGCAACTGCGGGATGGGCCTGCAGATGGACGGCACCGGGCAGCCCTACAATCTCGAAATCGGTGCCATCTTCAAGAAGGACACTTACGGTAACCCACAGCGACAATGCTGTGGCTGCGGAGGCTGCACCGCCAGTCCCGACGGCTCGCACGGCAACAAGGCCGCCATCGGTTCTGACCACCAGAACTGCCACTGCACTGTCGGCGTCGCTTACCGCTACGAATGGTACATCCGTTAGGCCAAGGAGCAATCATGCGTCAGTTTACCTACCTGACTACACTTCTCGTTCTTGTCGCTTGCTCGGGCACTGGAGAGATCGTCACAACGGGCAAAGACACGAGCGATTCTATGTCCACAACGGACCAGAGCGGGACCCCCGATATCCCGGCCGAAGAGGAGACGACGGCTCCGGCCGAACTCATCAGCTTCGACACTGTCGACGATGGGCTCTACTTTCCAGACGTGCATGACGCACTTTCTCCAGGCTGCCAGCCTGGAGAGGGCTGCTTCCTCGACAAATGCCAGACCAATGAGGAGTGTCTTTCGGGATGGTGCGTTGAGCATCTAGGCGAAGGTGTTTGTTCCCAGGCTTGCCAGGACGAATGTCCCCCAGGCTGGGAATGTCAACAAGTTGCAGGCACTGTCCCCGACGTTGTCTACATCTGCGTTTCTACCCATGCCAACCTCTGTCGCCCGTGCGCCAGCGGAGCAGAGTGCAAGAGTGTCGGCGGGGCAGAGGATGTCTGCGTAGACTACGACCAGAACGGGAGCTTCTGCGGCGGAAGCTGCTCAACCGACGGAGAGTGCCCCTGGGGATTTTCCTGTCTAACGACATTCACAGTCGATGGGATCGACACATTGCAATGCGTGGCCGATGCCGGGGAATGCCCGTGCACCGGGAAGTCAGTTGCCCTTTCGCTCTGGACCCCATGCGCAGTGGAAAATGAGCACGGTCTCTGCGAAGGAAAGCGCGTCTGTGCAGAGGAAGGACTCCTCGAATGCGACGCCTTGATCCCCGCCGAGGAGATTTGCAACGGCCTCGACGATGATTGCGACGGCTCGGTCGACGAGGCAACCTGTGACGACGGCAACGAGTGCACCGATGATAGCTGTCTCGCAGAGGAAGGGTGCCAGAATGTGGCCCTCGACCAGGGTGAATGCAAGGATGACAATCCCTGCACCGTGGCAGACCATTGCGAAGCCGGAGCATGTATCGGCGACCCAGTTCTTTGCGACGACCAGAACCCCTGCACGGAGGACCTTTGCACCCAGCAAGGCGGCTGCGACCACCCTTTCGTCTTTGGAGCTTGCGACGACGACGATCCCTGCACCGTCGGCGACCAGTGCGGTGAGGGGGAGTGTGCCGGAACCCTACTGGCCTGCGATTGTAGCGAAGATTCCGATTGCGCCGCGCTCGAGGATGGAGACGTTTGCAATGGTACATTGATCTGCGACGTCAATGCCCTCCCCATGAAGTGCGTCATCGATCTCGCAACCATCATCACCTGCCCAGATCCCGAGGGGCCCGACGCCCCCTGCCTCGCAGCCCTTTGCGACCCGGACACAGGGGCCTGCTCCCTGGCTCCCGTTAACGACGGTGCACCGTGCGATGACGGTGACCTTTGCTCCCTGGGCGATAGCTGTGACCAGGGCACCTGCACAGCAGGAGTGCCTGTGAATTGCAACGACGGCAACGTTTGCACCGACGATTCGTGTGCTGCGAACATTGGATGTATCCACGAGGACAACCAGAGCCCGTGCACCGATGGCGACGTCTGCACCGTCGACGATCTTTGCGCCGACGGAGACTGCCTCCCCGGTAACCCGCTGCTCTGCGACGACAGCAACCTCTGCACAGACGATTCTTGTGATGCGGCGGCTGGCTGCCTCTACGTGAACAACTCAGCATCTTGCGAAGACGGCAACGCTTGCACCCAGGAGGATCTCTGCGCAGGAGGCTCCTGTACGGCAGGCGATGATGTCATCTGCGATGATCAAAACCCATGTACTGCGGAAACATGCAGCCCCGCCAACGGCTGCGTCTACCAGATGCTCACGACTGCTTGCGACGATGGCGATGCTTGCACCGGGCCCGACCTCTGCCAGCAAGGAAACTGCACAGGGGATCTTCAAAACTGCAACGACAGCAATCTTTGTACCGATGATGCCTGCGTCCCTGGGCAAGGCTGTGTCTTCACCAACAACGTCGTCGGCTGCGACGACGACAACGCGTGCACCCTCGATGATGCATGCGACCAGGGGAGTTGCATCAGCGGTGATCTCCTCGACTGTGACGACCAGAATCTCTGCACTTCGGAGACCTGCAGCCCCGTTGATGGCTGCATCTACACCTTTAACACTTCTCCCTGCACGGACAACGACGTCTGTACCCTGAACGACGAGTGCAGCCTCGGAGAGTGTGTTTCCTCTGGGACCCTGAGTTGTGAAGATCTGAATCCATGCACCGATGACTCGTGCAATACCGATACTGGGTGCCAGTTTGTGGCAAACCAGGAGCCTTGCAGCGATGGCAACGCATGCACCGGCCCAGACATTTGTGCCGGCGGCGGCTGCAACCCGGGAGCCGGTCTCAATTGCGATGATGAGAATCCCTGCACAAATGACTCCTGTGACCCCAAAAGTGGCTGTCTCCACGTCAATAACCTTGTGCCATGTGACGACGACGATGCCTGCACTCTCGCAGACAGTTGCAAGAGTGGCAATTGCGTAGGTGGCCCGGCCCTCGACTGCGATGACAACAATCTTTGCACCAATGATGACTGTGATGCGGAAAGTGGCTGCATCTACCAGTTCAACGTCGAACCCTGCGACGATGATGACCCCTGCACGGTAACTGATGCCTGCTCTGCAGGTGGTTGCGTCGGCACGGGAGACCTGGACTGCAACGATGACATCGTCTGTACCGCTGACTCTTGCGTAAAGGATAATGGTTGTCTCAACGCCGTCACCGTTGACTACCAGACCGACGAAAACAACTGCGGCGATTGCGGCATCGTCTGCGAACAAGGCAAGAAATGCGCTGACGGTGATTGCAAAGCGATCGATCCGTGGGTGGGGGCCGGAGCCAAATGGGAATCCGGCGGCAAATACTACGCCAGATACTCGTGGGGAGAAGCGGGGACCAGCAACAATGGGCGCAGCAACGCCGCCTCCTACTGCACCAGCAAGGGAGGGACTTTGGCCCGGCCCAACTCCCAGGAGGAATGGACCTTGCTCTACCAGTATACACCCAACAACGGTTACGGATACTGGATGGATGGACACAATAATTACCAGTGCGGCACCATCTCCACGGGCGGAACGAAAGCCTATCAATATGGCACATGTACTGCCCCGCTGGCATTGGGTCCATGTACACCGGTTGTAATTGCACGCCCTCTGAGCAAGGTTTGGTAATCTACCGGGGCACCAGCCCCGGCCACTTCGATGGTTGCCAGACCGGCGCGTTCGGCGTCATGGATGAGCAGCTTTCGTACAATCACAGCGCCATCGTTGGTTTCGTCTGCGAGAAGCAATAGGGAGAGAAGAACATGGTTGGAAGATTGGGGGTGAGGGGAGTAGTGCTGCTGGTCAGCATGGCATCGGTCGGGGGTTGTTCGACAAGCAACGGGTCAGCGGACCTGTTATCCGGCTTAGTGGATTCGACGGACGGAATGGAGGGTCGCATCGATGTTGTGGCCGAGGACCAGAGTAGCGAAGAGACTACAGCGCCAGCCGATGTCGCTGGACCTTTGGATACCGAACAACCTGGTGACGCCAGTGGTGAGACAACGGACGAAGATACAATCACAGACATCGATCCCGAGTTGCCATGGGAACCCCCTTTCGACCCCACCGTTTGCGGGTCAGAGCCGCACCAGTGGCTCCCCTCAGATGGCATGGGGGCAGTTGTTCTCAGCCAGGAAGAAATCTTCAGTAACGTCTCCCCCGAAACCATCGACGGATTCCTTGCTGAGGCTGGTTATGCCAAATTCGGAAAGGCCAAATTCGGCTCTCGGAATTTCAAAATACGCTATGTCACTCAGGATCGAGGGGAGCTGAAAGAAGCCACCGCGGTACTTGGAATTCCTACTGGCGACGACGTCCCCTGGCCAGCCCCAATACTCCTCTGGCTCCACGGCACTACCGGCTTGATGGATGAGTGCGCACCTAGCCGGGACATGTTCATGGGGGCGGGCAGCACTTCCATCTGGGCCGGACAAGGATATGTCACCGTAGCCCCCGACTATATGGACATGCTCGGCTTTGGCGAAAAGTCGCCGGCAGGTACCATCCACTCCTATCTGGTCGGTGAAGCTACGGCCATTTCCTGTCTCGATGCGGTGCGCGCAGCGATGGACTACCTGGCCCAAAACCCGGAGGTCGGTAGCGCCGACTCCGAGCGTGTGGTTATGATCGGTGGATCCCAGGGTGGACACGCCGCCTTCTTCACCGAACTTTACTGGCCCCACTACGCACCCGAATTAGGCTTCCTGGGCGCGGCTGCGGCCGTGCCCCTGGTGAATTTGCTAGGCCAGGCATCTTACGCCATGACCGAACTGGTCAACGGCTCCGGTAATCTCATGACCTCTATGGTCGCCATGAAGAATTGGTACGGAATCCCCGAGGATCTGTTCGGGCTCCTCACCAACCAGGAGCCCTACTTCGCAGCCGAGAATATGGAGGGGTGGCTCTCGGGCTCATGTAGCCCGGACGTAGACCCCACTGACGTTGATGAACTCTCAGATGTCTTCCTTGAGCCGATCATCGAGGCCGCGGCTTCCGGGAATTGGGACACCATCCCGCCATGGGGCTGCTTCCTACGGGAAAACAGCATCCCGGGAAGCTCCGTCGAGCGCAAATCCAATATCCCCTTCCTCACCTCATATGCAGGCGAAGATGAACTCCTGATGACCTCTATTGAGCAGGAGGTCTGGCCCACCCTTTGCGAAATGGGCTACACGCTCGAGTACAAGGAATGTGAAGGGCTCGGACACAGCCAGGGAGCCCTTGCCATTCTACCTTACGCCCGCATCTGGCTTGAAGACCGTATCGCCGGAATCCCACTTGAAGCTGCCTCTACATGTGTCCTCGAGGCCCCCGTCGACTGCGACACTCTGGTGCCCGCCCAGTAGCGCCCACAGGAGGGCTTTCATGCGTAGGACAGTTCTCACGCTCATCTGCCTGACTCTATCTACCTGCAGTTCCACCTCAACCACATCCGACTCTCGTATTGGCAACGACTCAGCCACTGTCGATGGTGATGTGGGGAAGGGGGAAGTAACGACAGGTGAACCTGAGCTCATCATGGATGACGCCACCGACACAATTCCGCAGCCGCCCCAACCGGTAACCGCTGGTGAAAACCTCGACGAGCAGATAATGCGAGAACTCGCCTCATCGTATGATCTACCCCAGGCTTTCTACGAGGCCCTGGAGTTCATGGACCTCGACCTCGTGCGACTCTTCATGCCCGACATTGGTCTCACCGCCGACTGGGATATGAGCCGCCTCCACTGGACCGATACCATTCGCCATCAGGGCCATCTTGCACCCACCCTGGGATACATGGTCATTGACGATGTCGAAAGTGCGATGGGCGTAGATCCCTCCCTCACTGGCCGTGAACTGATTGTTGCCGCCCATACCTACAACTCTCGAGACGAGTTCATTACCAGCCGCTACGACGAAGCAATCACAGTGATCCCGTCAGAAACGGTGCTGCTGGAGGCGCTGGAGGCATTCGTCGCAAATGGCGAAGAGTCTACTTCCGAGGAGTGGGACGCAGAGCGCAAGAAATTGGCGCCCATTGTTCTGCTGATACCGGTTGATACTCAGGCCGCCCTCGCCCAAACCATCTACGGTCTATTGCGGGCCGCAAAACTCAGGGACGAAGCTCTACTCAGCAAGGGCGTACAGACCATGGACGAGTGGGCCTCGCAGCACAAAAAGGTCATCAAGGGAGCTCTCCCGTACGACAGCACTTTCCTCGACGGGTCTCACCCCGGGTTCGATTTCGAGAAGATGTCCAGGGCAGCTCAATTGGCCCTGCGCACCAGCGAATCACTGCGAGTTGCCCTGACCGACTCGGCTCCCGTTCCCGATGCTACATTTGAACTTACAGGCCCCCGGGGACGACTCGTCGTCGACCTGACACAGTCGGAAAACACCTGGAAGTATTCCGACCTCTTCCTCCTGGTCGACGGCGCGGGCAATGACACATATATCGGCCGGGTGGCAGCCAATACCGATATCGCCCAACCAGTGTCCGTATTGATCGACCTGGCTGGCAACGATTCTTACGCCCCTGGCAACAACTGGGAAGTCAACGCCGATACCCTCACCGGTTTTCGCCTGCCCATGCAAGGCGCAGGAATCTTCGGTGTTGCTATCCTCATTGATGGGGCTGGGGATGATGAGTACGGTTGCCTCACCCATTGCCAGGGCTCAGCCATCTACGGTGCAGGCATCCTCATCGACCATGATGGCGCGGACATCTACAAGGGCTACGACTTCGCGCAGGGCTCTGCTGAGTTCGGCTCCGGTCTCCTCCTCGACCTCGGCAGTGGCGACGACTCCTATGAGACGCTCCAGCACAGCCAGGGTTACGGCGGCCCCCGCGGTATCGGCTGGCTGGTAGACGAGGATGGCAACGACAAGTATCTGGCCATTGCCGACCCCATCATCTTTGATTGGGCCGGTGAGGGGACCAACTTCTCCGGCTCCCAGGGATTCGCATTTGGCTGGCGAGGGGGGCCCTACTGGTCAGGCGGCCTGGGCGGCCTCTTTGACCTGAACGGCAATGATTCCTATCAATGCGCCGTCATGTGCATGGGCTTCGGCTACTTCTTCGGTACCGGGCTCTTTTACGACCGGCAGGGGGACGACACCTACGTCAATACCCATAAGTACACGCTCGGCTCCGCCACCCACCAATCTGTAGGGCTCTTCATTGACGGCCAGGGGGCCGATACCTACACCATGACGGGCGACGATGAAG
>CAZFVN010000118.1:0-17863 GCA_964522395.1 uncultured Myxococcales bacterium | reverse complement strand
GCTCTTGCAAGTTCCATTGCTAACCTCCATCTTCCTACCCTCTATATCGGGAGTTCGGACCCGAAAAGCACAAAGTATTTTTGGCGAATACTGTAAGTGCGTGGGATTGAAGGATAAATTGGCGGCGCGTCCGCTGGTCCTACCTTGACTATGATCGCTGGTTAGCTTTGGTTGTCGGCGAATTGTTCTGGTTCGCTAATTCCGTTGGAAGGTGTTGGGGTTCGGCTTTCTTCTGGTGCTATTGTAGGCAGGAGCCGTCCTTTCCGTCTTTGATGAGCATTACTTGGGTGTAGCAGTGTTCTGTGTAGGCCCAGCAGCCGCCGGTTGTGCAGTTGTATTTGAGCATATTGCAGTTGCTTGTCAGGGAGTTGCCGCCGTACCAGTAGGAGCCGCAGATGCCGTAGGCGCCGCAGGAGCCGAATTCGACGTGCTTGGTGAGGAATGCGACTTCGGCTTTGGTCGCGATGTGCCATCCCTGTGGGATGATTGTCTGCTTGTTCTCGCAAAGCGTCTGGCAGTAACCGAGTTGCCATTTGTCGGGGCCCTGTTCGAGGGTTCTGACGTCCTGCCCGAGGATGACGCACCCGGTGTCCAATTCGCAGTGGTCGGAGCATCCGTCACCATTGTTGAAGTTGCCGTCGTCACAGGCCTCGCCGGGTTCGATGATTCCATTCCCGCAACATGGTGAGAGATTGTCGTTGACGCAGCCTTGAGTTGGGTCGCAGCTATCGCTGGTGCATTGGTCCTGGTCGTTGCAGTTTGGAGCGTCGGGCCCTGGTTGGCAGGTGCCACTGCCGCAGAAGTCACCTATCGAGCAAGCGTTATTGTCATTGCACGGTAGGGCGTTGTTCGTGTTAGTGCACCCCGTGGCAGGGTCGCACGCGTCGTTGGTGCACGGATTCTGGTCGTTGCAGTCAGGCGAGCCTACTCCTGGCTGGCACGCGCCGTTACTGCAGGCATCACCATCTGTACACGCATCGGCATCGTCGCAGGCGGCGACGTTGTTGACCTGCTGACAGCCTAGCAGCGGGTCACAGCTGCCGTCGGTGCAAAGATTGCCGTCGTTGCAATCGAGTACTCCGTCGGCAGTACACCATCCGTCGGAGCACGTGTCATCAGTAGTACACGCGTTTCCATCGTCACAGTTAGCGGAGTTAGGTGCGTAGTCACATCCAACATCGGAGAGGCAGGAGTCGTCGGTACACAAGTTGTCGTCGTCGCATTGCAGTGACATAGCACTGATGCACTCTCCCAAATGGCAGTGGTCACCAAGGGTACACACGTCTCCGTCGTCGCAAGGTAGGGCGTTGAGTTTGTATACACATCCACCCTCAGCATCGCAGGAATCGGTAGTGCACATATTGTCATCGTCGCACTCGGTCAAGACTCCGCCAAGGCACCAGCCGTTGGCGCACTCCTCCCCCGCAGTACAGGAATTGCCGTCATCACAGGGCAGTTGGTTGGGGATATGTTGACAACCGGTTGCCGGAGCACAGCTATCATTGGTGCAGGGATTGTCGTCGTTACAAATCAGCAACTCGTTGCCGCTGACACAAATCCCAAGGCCACATACATCCCCGATGGTACAGACGTTTCCGTCATCACAGGGAGCAAGGTTGTTTGAAACGAGACAACCCAGAACCGGGTCACAATCGGAATCAGTGCAAGGGTTTTCATCATCGCAGTTTGCCGCCACCCCTGGGCTGCAAATCCCCTCCTGACAGACGTCACCAACTGTGCACGCATCGCCGTCATCGCAGGCAAGCCCACCGTGGTCCGGGAGAAGTGAGCAGAGACCAGTCGTGGGATCGCAATTGGCTTCCAGGCAGATGGCATCTGGTCCTACCGGGGGTTCCGGGCAAGTGCTTATCGTATCTGGGTCTACCTTGCATTGGTACGGCAGTGCACCGAGGTCACAGATGAGTGTTCCGTTGCAGAGATCTCCATCTTCCAGACCGGCACAATCGGCATCTGCCTGGCAGTCGCAGGCAATTTCAAAGCCAGCGCACTCCTCATCACTGCAGGTATCCGTGACCGTACAGGGGTCGCCGTCGTCGCAGGAGGCGGTGTTGGGCAGCGAAGCGCAGCCCCCCAGCCCGTCACAAGCATCATCGGTGCACGGATTGTCGTCGTCGCAGAGAATCGGTTGTCCGGTGCATTCACCCGCTTCGCAATGGTCGCCTACCGTACACGAATCACCGTCCACGCATTCACCTTCATCCAAGGGGCTGTTGGCGCAACCGTCGGCTCCGGTACAGCTATCCTGGGTGCAGCTATTGCCATCGTCACAGAGCTCCAGGAAACTGCCATCTTCGAGGGTAGGCTCGTCCGTGTCGCCATCACAATCGTCGTCAAAGCCATTGCACGTCTCGTCAGCAGCGACGGCGGCATCGCATTCAGAGAGCCCTTCCGCCGTGCAGACGCGTTTACCTTCGCACGTTCCAGATTCGTTCTGGGAAGCGCAGGGAGTCCAGAGTGCAAGGGCGACGGCCTTTTGAGTGCACGGACACTCCCCGGCGTCGGCCACACACTGCAACGTGTCGATGGCGTCAACTGTGACCGTCGTCAGACATGAGAATCCCATGGGGCAATCTTCGTCCACTGAGCAGGAGCCTCCGCAGAAGCTACCTTCGCCCTCGTAGTTCACGCACACATCTTCTGCACCGCCAGTGCTTTTGCAGTCGGCCCCGGTCGCGCAGGGGCGGCAGAGATTGGCGAAGTCGGAAACGCAGACAAATACAAGGTCCGGTGCGGTGCCGGCGACCTGCTGGCAACTCCACCCGGCAGGGCATTCATCGGAGCAGGGAATGGTGCAGACACCTTCTCCCAGATGGTCAACGCACCATCCAGACTGGCACTCCCCGTTCTCATCACATGGGTCGAGGAAGCAGCCTTCACCTGCGCTGCATTGCGGGCCAGCATCCTCGGGCACAAGATCAACGTCAAAGAAGAGAAGGTCATCTTCGGGATTAGACTTCTTGTCCTTTACAGATAGGACATCAGGGAGTCTTGCTCTGTTATCGGCGTTGCCAGAAATATCAGGCTGCGACAACTGATCGGTACCAACGATGTTGCTTGGGTTGCTACAGCCGATAGCGGCCCAAAGGAGCAAGATTGTAAGCGCTGTTCGAAGGTGCATTGCGGCCCCCGTTTGTTGGACCGTTACATTGTGCCGCTTTCGCCGGGTCGAAGCAAGTCATCAGCGGCGTCTCTTGAAGTAGTACGGTCACGTGCACACCCTTGTAGTGCCCGGCGGAATTCGGTAGGAACCGGCACAAAAGCGGCAGTTTTCAACCGGTGAACGGGGGAAGGGGAGGCAAGATGGAGCGGATGATCCTGGTGATAGGGGCAACGGGGACGGTCGGTGCCGAAGTAATGCGCCAACTGACGGCGTCTGGTTCCCGGGTAAGGGCGCTTGTGCGCTCGTCGAGCAGCGCCGCAAAAGTACGTGGGCATGCGGCGAGCGTCGTGTTGGGCGATCTGCGCGACATTCCTTCATTGCGAACGGCGATGACGGATGTCGACCATGTCTTTCTGGCCACACCGCATGGCCCCACTGCAGAGTATTTCACGGGTGCGCTCATTGAGGCCTCCGCTTCCCTCTCGCCACACATCGTCCGGCTTTCCGTGCTTGGAGCTGATGCCAACTCTTCGCTTGAGTTGGCGAAGTGTCATGGCAGAGCTGACCGATTGGTGCAGCAGTCGGGCGTTCCCTACACGATTTTGAGACCCCATTTCTTCATGCAGAACTTTCTCGGGACATTTGCCGAGACGATTAGCGATAGATCGCTCTTCAACGCGCCCGTGAAGGATGGGGCCATTGGCATAGTAGACTCTCGAGATGTTGCTGCGGTGGCGGCCGAGTGCTTGCGTGGTCCGGGTCACTCAGGCCGAACCTACTCCTTGACGGGCCCCGACGCCCTGACATTCCACGATATTGCAGGTCACATTTCGGAGGCCGCCGGGCGGCACGTTCGCTACGTATCTCAGAGTGAAGAAGAGGCAATCGAACAATTGGTTGGCGCTGGCCTGAAAGCCGGATTAGCCGAGTCGCTCGTGCAGTTTTACGGTCTCTTCGCCAGCGGTCACGCTAACAAGGTAACCAATACAGTTCGGGAGGTAACGGGAATTGCGCCCCGAAGCTTCTCTCTTTTTGCTCACGAGTATGCCTCGCTCTGGGGATAGTCCAGGGCAGTAATTGGATGCACTATTTGGGGTTGTCTTTCCTGGGCAGTCGGCCCTATGTTTCTCTCGAATCGGCAACCCAGTCGTCGACTCGATGCCCAACCAGGCCCCGAGTCAAGGAAGGTGATAGATGGCGCGCATTACACTCAAAGGAAACCCCATATCGACCATTGGAGAGCTTCCCACGGTAGGTACGTGGGCCCCTGATTTCACGCTCACCGGCAACAACCTAGAGGATGTCTCTCTAGCCAATTACGAAGGTCAGAAGATCGTCCTCAACATCGTTCCAAGTCTTGATACTGGCATCTGTGCGGCATCGGCGCAGCGCTTCAATCGGGAGGCTGCTGAGTTGGATGGGACAGTGATCCTGACGGTGAGCTGCGATCTGCCATTTGCCCAGAGTCGCTTCTGCCAGGCTAACGGCATAGAGAATGTGGTCTCCTTGTCGCAGCTCCGGAGCCGAGAATTCGGGAAGGCCTACGGAGTCGAGATTGTGGACGGGCCGATGGCCGGTTTGCTTTCCCGGGCCGTAGTGGTAATTGGTACGGATGGCAAAGTGATATACACGGAGCAAGTTCCCGAAATAGTTCAAGAGCCGAACTACGGCGCAGTTCTAGCGGTCCTCTAACGACCGCAAAAATGGTTGGCCTGTGGCTTGCCAACGTGGATAATGCCCCCAGAGGACGGTAGTCGATCAATTGGGAGGGAAGAGTGAGCCGCGTGGCATGGGCAGTGCTTGCAGTTGCCGTTGTCATGGCCTTCGTGCTGGGCCGACTCACGGTAGTTGCACCGGAGCCTGCTGCTGGCGGAGATCCTGCGACGACGGCTAAGCCAAGATCAGGGGAGGGCTCAGATGCTCCCGCGCTGGAGACGGTAAGAGGTAGATTGGCCCCGGCCATCGCCGAGCTTTCGGATGAGCCCCTAATGGGGACTGTCTGTGAAGCTCCTGCGGCTTGCCCGGAGTGTCCAGACCCTGCTCCATTGGATTGCCCTCCTGTTTTGCCTCCCACCTGTCCCACGTCAGCGGTGGTCTGCCGTTCGCACCAGGAAGTAATTGGCGAATTGCACCGCACCCTTGAGGAGACTCAGGGGGATTTGGAGGCGTGTCGAGTCGAGGGTCCGAAGGGACGTTACAAAGGTACCACTGCACATGATAGACGTGTTCTTGCGGCTCAAGAGAAGAACCTCCTCCTGGAGTTCCCGAGTTGGGGAGAGGAGCTGACCTTGCCGGAAGAACGGGTTGCCAAGTTCGAACTTTCCTCCGAAGAGAAGGCAGCGCTCGAGGAGATCTATAGCTCTTTCAGGATCGACACTCATGAACAGCTACGTCAGCTCTACGCCGACTTGGTGGGTGATCCTGAGGCTGGTCGGGATTCCACAATCAACGCTCTTATCCACAATATCATGGGTCTCTCTCCCCGGGAGCACTGCCAGGAACGGATACTTGCGATCATTGCCGCTCTATCTCAGGGGCTACCGCTGCCCCCAATTTCTGACGAGATGGCGGTATGCGAGCGTGCTATTGTCCTGCTCTATGCGGGGGTTGACCAACTGGACGGCGCGGTAGCTGAGCAGTTGGGAAAGCCCGCGGCAGATGCGCTATGGAGTGGCAGTTCCAGTTTTACATATTCGACATCTAGCCCGCCGCCGGAGCCGGCACCGTAGTTTCTATAGACCATAGGATATCTAGAAGTGACTCCGTAAGTTCCTGTGCCTCCTGTCGACGAATCGCCGATGAGCCCGGTAGAAAGCCCGACAACATGATAATCAGAACCGATGGTGGACATTGGTTCTAAACCGGTATCAAGGAGGTTCACTATGAAACTTAGTAAGGAGGAGAAGGACTCCGCTGGTGGACATTGGTTCTAAACCGGTTTCAAGGAGGCTCACAATGAAACTTATTAGGGAGGAGAAGGGCTCCGATGCAAGTCGCGGTGTCAATAGTTGCGGTTGGTCCTAAGCTTCTCGAGCCGCTCCCCCTTCAGCTCTTCTTCCGCAGCGTAATCAAAGTGACTTCCCCGGCCCCGTTGGTGCGAATCGGCGGCCCCCAATATCCGGTGCCGCGATTCGTGTATATGTGCGTCTTGCCTTCCTGGTAGTGACCGCAAGGGTAGGGCATAACGGCGTTGACCACGCCTGTCCATGGGAAGTACTGGCCGCCGTGGGTGTGACCGCAAAGGATGAGGTCTAAACTTCTCCCTAGGGCGTGCTTTACCATGGAGGGATTGTGTGAGAGCAGGACCTGAGTTGCATCCGACGGAACTCCAGCGAGCGCTTTGGCAACGTCTGGAGCCTCAACGCCAGCCATCTGTTTCGCCTGTGGGTCTGTGATCCCGGCCACCACAAGTGTGGCACCGCCGTGGTCTAGAACGACGTGCTCATTAGCCAGGTTGCGCATGCCCAATTGGTCAATCCGTGTGGCCCAACCGGGAAGGTCGGAATAGTACTCATGGTTGCCGTTGACAAAGTAGGTTCCGAGGCGAGAGTGAAGATCGGCGAGGGGTTGAGTGTCATCGCGCAAGACCTCGACTTGACCGTCAGCGAGATCCCCGGTGAAAGCAATAAGGTCGACATCGAGATCGTTGACCGTGTTCACTACCCTCTCCACATAGTCTCGCTTGATGTCGGCGCAGACGTGGAGGTCGGTGATTTGAGCGATCTTGAAGCCTTCGAGGGCTAGCGGCAGGTCATCGATTGGCACCTCTACGGGGACCACTTCGGGAGTCCTCCGAGTGGACCGAAACCCCCACCCGGTGATGACCAGCGCCCCTGCGACCACGCCGTAGCGGACCGCCCTGGAAAGGAAGTCACGACGCGCTGGAGAATCGGGCAGCAATCGTCGACTGAGACTTTCTCCCGAGTGGAGCATATAGAGACGGTCGACGAGGGCCAGCAGCCCTCGACCCAAGTCTAGGAGAAGGAACCCAGCAAAGAGGAGGCTCATAAGGCCCATTACCGAGAATCCGAGTAAGTATAGAGGCTGATGCCAGATAGCCTGGCTGCGCACCCGCATCAGCATGAAGGCCGCCGGCATGCAGACAAAAAGCGCACCGGTCCCAGCCCAGAGTAGCCACCGCCACTTTAGAGTGACCAGCGTCGAGAGGCGGTGGCCGACGTAACCTGTCCCCAGAAACAAGATGAATGAGGCGATGGTAGCGAAGATAACCATCCGCAGCGTGTCCATGTTCGGCCTCCTCGTCGAAGCGCATCCTACAACCTCGGTGCGGGGAGTACAAGCGGGAGCACCTGGAGGACTGATGGACACCACTTATCCTGAGTCGTACTCTGGGAGTAGAGAGATCCGCTGCCCTCCCGCCTTCTTGCGACTTGAGCGAATTCTGGGTATGCTTACCAGAGGCCTGACTGCTGGCTTCTCAAACTGAATGACGGTCGCAATCCACCATGATGCCACAGCTACGAACCTGGATCTTCTTAGTCATCTTCCCCCATTGGTCTTGCATGGGGGGTATACCGGACAGGGATGCCCATGCCGATGTAGCAGCGGAGTCGGTGGAGTGGGAAGCCAGGACGTCGCCCGATACCGAGGCTGTTGTAGAAGTCGTCGAAATGATGGATACTATCGAACCGGTAGACACGGTGGACCTTATCGAAGACACCGACTTGCTGGATATTGCAGACCTTCCAGTGCCGCCAGAAGATCTGGTTACCGAGCACCAATTCCAGCCACCAGAACCCGATATCAGTCCAGAGTTACCGGAACTGGATATTGTTGAACTGCCCTTTGATCCGTGCCCCGGGGAGTGCCAACTTAGTACCATCAAGTGTTCTCAGGAGGCGATCGGCTACTGGACCTGTTTGCCGGGCGTTGATGGCTGTAACGAGTGGCTGGAGCCGCAGAAGTGTGGTCCAGGACTGCTTTGCTCATGCCGAGACTCTAGAGCTTGCGTTCCCGACGGCCCGGCTTGTATCTGTGTCCCCGATTGCGATGGCAAGGAGTGCGGAGAAAGTGGGTGCGATGAAGCTTGCGGCGTTTGTGCCGAGCAACATCTGTGCGTTGAAGGGCTATGTGTCTGCCAGCTCGATTGCGAAGATAAGGTCTGTGGCGACGATGGCTGTGGCGGTAGCTGCGGTATCTGCGCTGGCCCCCAGGACGCGTGTTTGGAGGGTGAGTGCATTTGTCAGCCTGAGTGTGAGGGGAAGGAGTGCGGTCCCGATGGATGCGGCGGTCGATGTGGCACCTGTGCAGGCAATAACTTCTGTAATCCGGCGCAGTTGTGCGAGTGGATATTTGACATGTGCTTTGAAGGCTGGTGCCTGGTTCGCGCCGGAGTCTTCTTCATGGGTCCTGCCGAGGACGAACCTTGTGCTGGCACAGATGAGAATCAGCGCCCGGTCGCGATTACCCGAGATTTCGTCATCAGGCAGTTTGAGAACACTCAGACTGATTGGCTGGATGTTCTCGGCAATGTCGGCAATCCGGCCTCACACATAGATTGTGGTGGGGACTGTCCGGTGGAGCAGATCACCTGGTTGGAAGCGGTGGAGTTTTGCAATGCATGGAGCGTGCTGGAAGGATATGAGGAGTGCTATTCCATAGTGGAGGCTGATGGCGCTACAACGGTGACGTGGCCCCTTGGTCCCAATTGCAGTGGATACCGACTACCTACTGACGCGGAATGGGAGTATGCCTATCGTGCCGGCGCTCAAACTGCGTTCCACAATGGTGAAGTGACCGTGTGTAATGGGATTGACCCAAAACTCAGTGCTATCGCATGGTACAAAGCAAATTCTCTGAACAAGCCCCACTACTTCGGCTACAAAGGTGCCAATGGCTGGGGGCTATGGGACATGTCGGGCAATGTGACGGAGTGGGTTTGGGATCGGTATCAGAAGAGTATCCCGGAAGGATTCGCCGTTGACCCCACCGGGCCTGAGTCAGGAAATGAGCGGGTGGTTCGGAATTGTGGTTTCACCGGTTATCCGAAGCACTGCCGAGCATCATATCGGCAGCCCGCGCAATCGACCTCCACCACTGGCAGCCGGGGACTACGAGTCGTTCGGACGGTAGTTTTCGACCCGGAAGATCCCGGAGAATCTCAGTAAAGCAATTCCGAGTAGCAGAAAGAGCAGGGCGAGTGGAGTGCCGTTCGCTTTTCCACCCAGATGGCAACTGGAGGATGAGTTGTCACTGCTGCCCGTGTCGGTCCCGGCTTCTCCGGTGTATTCGGGATATGTTTCAACAACCTCGCTGGCAATGGCTGAGGCGGCATCTGCGCTGACATCAGGTTGCTGAGAGGAGTTGCAAATACCATCTGTGCATTGATAACCCTCCACGCATTCACCGCAAAGTCCGTCACAACCATCGGGCCCACATTCCATCTTCTCGCACTGGGGTTTGCAGGGCGGGTCGACGCAGAGGCCATCAGCGCAAATCAGTTCTTCATCACATTCGCCGCAGCCTTTTCCCGGGCAATTGCTGGGGCCGCATTGGAGACCGGTGCAGTCGACTTCGCAAGGGATCTCCTGGCAGAATGATCCCTTGCAGTCGAAGCCCTCCTCACAACTCCCACATTGTCCCCCACAGCCGTCATCACCACATTCCTTGCCGATACAGTTGGGTTCGCAAGGGGCTTCAACGCAGAAATCCTCTTCGCAGAGGAACCCGCTCCCGCAAGTGCCGCATGAAAAGCCGCACCCGTTATCGCCACACTCATTTTCGGTGCAGTCGGGTAGACAATCGGAGACGCAGAGGTCCACGCTGTCGCCATCGACAATGGCATCCTCGCAGGTCCATCCACTGGGACAAGTGCCGCACTCCTGAGTGCAGACTTTGGCTTGTGGGCCTTGCTCGCAGAAGCCGCTATCACATTCGAAGTCACCCAGACAGGGCCAACCGAAACCACCATATACACTGCATGCTCCCAGGGCACAGAGCTTGCCTTCATCACAGATTCCGCAAGTCCCACCGCATCCGTCCGGACCGCAAGTATTGCTACCACACTGAGTTTCACATTGGCTGGCGCAGAGGAGCTCTATCTTGTAGGAAGTAGGTGCTCCGGCGGCACCGTCTACGATAATGTAGTAGGTGGCTCCAGCCGTAACCGATGCGGTTAGCTTTTTGTCGTCATGGTCCAGACAGTTATCCTCAATGCATGGATCACCTACAAGGTATACTCCCAGGTCCACGGTCCCATCGAGTTCAGTGAGTTTTACGGTTATGGAATCGTCCTCTTCGGCCACGAAAGCGTAGGCGATTTCGTCGCCCTTCTTGAGCCCACCGGCGCAACTGTAGGCCTGGAAGATGCTATTGCCGTTGATGGTGGAGTCAGTGGCCACGGTTTCGCAAGGGATGGTCGCCACAGGTTTGCAGCGGGGCAATTCTTCGCAGACCCCTGTGGCCGGGCAGTAGTCGCCAAACTCGCAGTCACCGCAGGATCCGCCGCAGCCGTCGGTACCGCAGTTCTTGTCAGTACAGTCGGGAACGCAGACTTCACAGGCACCGTTGACGCATTTGTCGTACTGCGGGCACTCTCCACATTGCCCACCACAGCCGTCAGCACCGCACGCCTTGCCTTCGCACTGCGGGAAACAGCAGGTGCCGTCAAAACAAGTGCCCCCGGGGCAAGTGCCGCAGACGCCGCCGCAGCCGTCATCGCCGCACTCGATGCCGGCACATTGAGGTGCGCAGCAAACCCCACCGTTGCATACTTCTCCGCCGGGGCAGCCGCAATCCTGGGCGCAAGTGTTGCAGTCCTCCGCCTCATCGGGGTCACAGACCCCGTTGCCACAAAGGGTACAGCCACCGCAGCTTTGGACGCACGCGTCGACGCAAATTGAGTCCCACGAAAAGAAGCAGCAGTAACTGTCCATGTTGCAGACGCACGATTCACAAGGACATCCCCCGCAGCCGGGCGAAAACGAGTCAGTACAGCCGTCGGCGGCGTGAGCCGGTGCGAAGGAACCAAATACCGCGGCAAAAAGCGAAACAAAGAAAAGCTGTCTCATCATCAAATCCTGTCTGTGGGGCGTTACAATCGTCAAGTATACGCGGGTGGCACCAGAAGGGCAACTGCCGGCTTACCGAGACGAGGCTAAATGCGGCGGACGGGGAGGATAGATGCAGCGGGGCTACGCGGGGCTAAATGCAGCGGAGGGCTAAATGCAGCGGACGGGGCGTCCATAGGACGCTGCGCGCGCGTTGCGCGGGCGCAAGCGGCCATTCCAGTTGCCACCGTCATGCCCTGGGAGTACGATGGTCTTTCGACCTACCCATTGGAGGCCAGGATGTACTTGCGTTTTGCTCTAGTGGTGACCGTTGCTCTGGGTATTTCCTGCTCGTCCCAGGGACCATCACTGCCGGAGCTGGATGATTTGTCGGCGACTACGGACGTTAGCCTGGATGGGAAGGGCTGGAGCGAGCCGGTTCTTGCCCTCGTCTATACCGAAGACCGGGTCCCTTGTGAGGACCGAAGCTCGTGGCGCAATCTCTATTGGGGAGACCTTCACGGCCATACGCTCTTTTCCTTCGATGCCCAGGCCTATGAGGTTCTTGTGACACCAGCGGAAGCGTATGGCTTTGCTCAGGGCCAGCCGGTATCGCTGCCGCCGCTTGACGAGCAAGGCTTAGGCTCTCGTACGGCGAAGCTGGAGCGACCGTTAGATTTCGCTGCAATTACAGACCATTCGGAGTTTCTAGGGGAGATTCACAATTGCACGGTTCCCGGTTCCCCAGGATACGACTCGGGCACGTGCCAGGACTACCGCGATCCGGCAAGTAACGGTGCGTTCCAGTTTGGAACTCCGCTGTCGAGTGGAGAGCCTAAGCGGTTTTCAGATATTTGCGGTGAAGAGGGTGATGAATGTAAGGCGGCGGCAATGAAGCGCTGGGCGGAGTTGGTCGTCGCTGCTGATGAGAACTCGGACCGGACAGCGACCTGTCGTTTCACTGCACTGCCAGCATATGAATATACCAATACCACGGACATCTCCAACCTCCACCGCAATGTCCTCTTTCGAAACAACTCGGTCCCGGACCTCCCCATTACCCATTTTGAAGCGCCCGTTCCGAGGCAACTCTGGGAGGCTCTCGACGAAGTGTGTCTGGGGGGTGACGATGGTTGCGATGTAATGGTCTTGCCGCACAACAGCAATCTGAGCAACGGTAACATGTTCTACCTGGATGCGAGCCTTCCTGCGTCGGAGCGTCTGAAGCTGGCTGAACTGCGGGCGCGGATGGAGCCATTGGTAGAGATCTTCCAGCACAAAGGCGATTCTGAGTGTCGCAACGGGTACCCGGGTAATCCTGACGATCCCCATTGCTACTTTGAGAAGCTCCGGCCGGTCAGTGATCCGATTTGTGAAGATGAACCTGGTTTTGGCGGAATGCGGCTATGGGGTTGCTCTCACCCCCTGGACTTCGTCCGAAACGTGCTGAAACTCGGACTGCAGGAGGCTGCCACCATCGGGGTGAATCCTTATCCGCTCGGCTTCATCGGCAGTACAGACACCCACAACGGCACTCTGGGGTTTGTACAGATATCGGAGTTCGGCGGTCACGTTGGAGTAGTGGATGATACCCCTGAGGAGCGACTCGGTGCCGGCAATGAAACCCACGACGGCATTATCAACAATCCTGGTGGTCTGGTAGCAGTTTGGGCGGTGGAGAACTCTCGAGACGCCATCTTTGAGGCGCTTCGCCGCCGGGAGGTATACGGTACCAGTGGACCGCGTATCATGGTGCGCTTCTTCGGTGGTTGGAATCTGGCGACAGAAGGAGTTTGCGACAATCTGAGCGGGTTGCTTTCTACAGGTTATCGTGATGGCGTGCCCATGGGCGGACAATTGCTCGCCGCTGAATCTCAGGCCCCTGAGTTTCTTGTTTGGGCAGAGATGGACGGCGGAACCGAGGCGTCCCCCGGAGCCCCGCTCGAGCGCATCCAGATTGTGAAGGGATGGGTCGACGAGGTCGGGAAGACCCACGAGATCGTCCATGATGTCGCTGGTGCGGACGTGGACGCAACCGTTGACACCTCTAGCTGCAAGCGCAGCGGCGAGGGACATCAAGTACTCTGCGTGGCCTGGAGCGACCCCAATTTTGACCCGGCTGAGGGGGCCTTCTACTATCCCCGGATTCTGGAAGTTCCCACCTGTCGTTGGTCGACGGCAAGATGCAACTCACTGGCCGACGCGGATCGACCTGCTTCATGCGACGGCGGAGCGGTCCCGCTCGCCGTGCAACAGCGTGCCTGGGCCTCGCCCATTTATTACGCTCCCTGAATATGGTATCAATACTCCTTAGAACCAGGAGTTGACCATGATGGCTAGAGTTCTCCTTGTAGTGGGTGTTGCATCTCTGATGCTTGCGGGCTGCAGCACTGACCCGGCGGGCACGGAAGATGGCAAAGATACGAAATTGGTCAGTCCCTTCCTCGACACGGGCAACGGCGGTAAGACTGACGTCAAAGGGGGGGACCTCTGCGATGGACCCGAATGTCGGTCCGATTGTGTCCCCGACTGCACCGACCTGGAATGTGGTACTGATGGTTGTGGCGGAAGCTGCGGCGACTGCCCCATCGCCGCCCCCGATTGCCAGGAAGGCATCTGCGTCATTGAGTGCAATGTTGATTGCGACGGCCGTCAGTGCGGCAACGACGGTTGTGGCGGGAGTTGCGGAGAGTGTCCGGATATCGCCCCTGTTTGCGCTGATGGAGTATGCGCTTTCGACTGTACGCCCGATTGCAAGGGAAAGAGCTGTGGCAAAGACGGTTGTGACGGCAATTGCGGCGATTGTGAGGACGACAAGGACTGCGTGGCAGGAAACTGCACTGCGCTGGGGCTCCTATTTTGGCCATGCGCAGAGGATGATGATTGCGCCTCGGGCATCTGTCTCGATTACCTCGATGGCAAGGTTTGCACGGAGTCTTGCGGGGACGAATGTCCTCCCGGGTGGTCTTGCATTCTCCTACCGAACGAAAGTGAGGAGAAGGTAGCTGTTTGCGCTCCGGAGTGTCTTGCCGACTGTACGGAAATGGAATGTGGCGACAACGGTTGCGGTGGCGAATGCGGCATGTGTCCCATAGGCGAAGGCTGTTTCGACGGTCTTTGCAAGCCAGGTCCCTGTATTCCCGCATGTGATGCGAAGTCCTGCGGCTTTGATGGTTGTGGCGGAAGCTGCGGCGAGTGTCCGGAGACCAAGCCAGTATGCAAGCTTGGCGAGTGCATAATTGGAGCCTGCACTCCCAAGTGCGGCGGAATTGAGTGTGGTGACGATGGCTGCGGTGAAAACTGTGGTGAATGTGCGCCGTTCTTCCAGGAGTGCATCAATGGAATTTGCGAGAGCACATGTGAGCCGACTTGCGCAAACAAAGAATGTGGTTCTGATGGCTGCAACGGCATCTGTGGCTTCTGTACTGACGAGTTCCACTGCGAGATGGGCGTTTGCATTCCCGACTGTCTTCCGGAGTGTGCGGGGAAGGAGTGTGGGGATGATGGCTGTGGCGGTGTTTGCGGCTTCTGCGACGTCGACGGAACGTGTACTGACGGCCAGTGCATTGTCCCCGGCGACCCGGCGGACTGTATTAACGTGTTGAATTGCTTGATTTACTGTGAGGTCTATACCGAGTGCATCGGTGACTGTCTGGCACTCTCCTCACCGGCCGGCCAGGTTGCCTACGACGATATGATCATGTGTGGCCAACAGTTCTGCAGTGAATGGAATGTTGGGACTGCTCAAAATCAGTTCTGCGTGCTGCAAGCCTGCAGCGAATTGTGGTCGGTCTGCGTCGGTGGATGGGGTAACAATAGCTGCAACGGAATCCACAATTGCGTCAACGGGTGCCAGACCGCGGAATGTCGGTGGCAGTGCATCTACGGGGGCACTCAGGTCGCGCAACAGACCTTCTGGGGCATGCAGGTATGTCTGGTGGCCAACTGTATGGACTGCGGACAGGACCAGGGGTGCTGGGAAAGCTGTGCGCCGGCCTGGTGTGGTGGGCAAATTACGGCCTGCCAGAACAACTAGACGGAGAGAAGATGAGCGAGACAAAGGCTCGGATCAGCGAGATCCAGGAAGCGATTGGGAAGTTTGGTTTCGACGGCTGGCTCTTTACCGATTTTCACAATCGCGACGCAATCTCATACCGAGTGCTCGGCATGGAAGGAGGGAAGTTCACCTCCCGACGCTGGTTCTTTTTTGTGCCGGCGAAGGGTGAACCGAAGCGTTTGGTACACGCCGTAGAGAAGCGGAAGCTGGACTTGTTGCCGGGAGCCAAGACAGTCTACCTTCCTTGGGAACAACTCCACGAAGAGCTGGAGAAGATGTTGGGTGCTCCTGGAAGGATCGCAATGCAATACTCCCCCAACAACAACATACCTTATGTGGACCTGGTGGACCCGGGATTGGTGGAGCTGGTGCGAGGTTTCGGCCATACGGTTGTCAGCTCGGCCGATTTGGTTCAGCAGTTTGAAGCTGTCTTGTCCGACGAGCAAATCCAAACCCACATCGACACGGGCGTTCACATCCAGCGGATCAAAGATGATGCCTTTGCCCGTATCGAAGCGGCCATCAAGCGCAATGAACCGGAAACCGAGTATGCGATTCAACAGTTCATCGTTCGCTCCTTTGATGAAGCGGGGCTGACCTGCGACGAGGAGTGGCCAATAGTTGCCGTCAACGAGCATGCCGCAGATCCGCATTTTGAGCCTCTGCCGGACAATACGGTAGAGATCAGGAAGGGTGACATGATCCTCATCGATCTCTGGGCTCGTCAGAACACCCCCGGTGCGATCTACTACGACATTACCTGGTGCGGCTTTGCCGGCAGCAATCCCCCCGAAGAGTATGTGCGTATTTTCGATATTGTCATGCTTGCCCGTGACGCTGCGTTTGCACTTGTCAAAGAGCGGTTCGAGGCGGGCCAACCCCTCCACGGGTACGAGGTCGATCGCATCTGCCGGACTGCCGTGGAAGAGGCCGGCTACGGGCCCTGGTTTGTCCATCGAACTGGCCATTCTATCGGCACTTCGGTGCACGGCAACGGGGTACACATGGATAGTCTGGAAACCAAGGACGAGCGGCGCCTGGTCCCGGGAATCTGCTTTAGCATCGAACCAGGCATATACCTAGAAGGTCGCATGGGCGTTCGCACCGAGATCGATGCCTTCATCGGACATGACGGCGTAGTCAGATTCAGTGGCGATCTACAGACCAAACTGATCCTGCTGGACGTCTAGAAGCCGCAATATGACGCGCACCAACAGCAACCGCCTCTTTACGCGCCACCCAGACCTTCCATCCCTGCCCACCCCCGACCAACCCAAATCCAATCAAAGCCCGACCGGCAGGTCGGGCAACATCCGCCGATGCCTCGGACGTCAGTCCGGGGATGCTTCGATGACTGTCATCAAGTGGGACCTGTAAGAGATAATCGTACCGTTACGATTATCTCCTACTTCCCACCCAGTATCTATGCTAATAATGGCAGATAAGTCGAAGAAGTCCTGGGGTGAATGCAGAGAGTGGAATGGCCCTAAGAGAGAAGAAACTGCTCATCGGTGGCGCCTTTTCGATGGTCCTGGTCGGCCTTATCCTTTTGGTCTTGTTGGCGGTAGGAACACACAGCGTAAGCCCGGGCGCCCACGGCGGCTTATGGGGGTTCATCGACCGGCTATTTCCAATTCCCCCGGATGAGCTGGATTCTCTCGAAGAGGAACTTGAAATTTGGTTTTCTACTCGGAGTGGCCAGCCCTGCCGGCGTCCCGTTCTGCGGGGGGATGCCCGGGAAGGTGACGGCGGTTTGGCGTGGGCGAAGCTCATAACGGAACCGCCACCTAACGTCGCTATTTGTTTGGCCCACATTGGGGAAAGTGGGGTCCTCGCTGATACAGAGCTAGGCAGGATTGAATTCGAAACAAACAACGAAGTAGATATTTACGAACTGTGCTTGCCGCTCGTGAAGGAAATGGTTGGTCCAACAAAGTTTGCGGATGCATGCGCCCGACCACTACCAGATATGACTTACTCAAGGCCATTGTTCGACTTCTTCAATGCTGCCACAGCGTGGTTGGTTGCGGCGTCTCGGAAGGACGAACGTACCGACCTCTTGAACATCGGTTCGGACCTGCTCCGTTTGGCTCAAGATACTGCGCGTGGACCTTACGGCGGCGTCGTTCGAGCTATGCTCTCTGCAACGGTCTTATACACCGTCTCCGAGTTTGGCCTACGGAACATCCTCAATGGTACAGAAGGATTTGGCTCGGAAGAGTTGAGTCGGTTTGTAGGGGAACTCGAGGTCCTCATGGAGAGCGAACCGAGCTTCGGCGAGGTGCGCGCCGCGGAAATTCGGTTGTCCACCGCTGAAACCTGGTTACCGTGTGCCCGTGGGGGAGTTGAGTTTCTGCCAGACGTCCTGAGGGAAGTCCCCAGGAGAGGTTTGGGATGGTTGCGGGAGGACGACGCCACGGGTGGGAGCTTCCCGACCGCGAGTTGCGGGTGGTGGGCCTCAGCTACAGAACTGTGGGTTGAGTCTGCGATGAGAGCCTGTCCGCACGGGGTAGCCGGTTCTGCTTGCCTTGAGGGTTTGAGGCGGGAATGGGAGCAGGCTGACCGCAAAGCGTGGATCCCGACGGCACTCTTTTCGGCGCTTGGCAGTGGGCAACCTCTGAACTCCTTCAGGAAGACAATGTTAGCTGCTTCTCCGTTCTTTCCCCCAACGAAATA
>CAZFVN010000117.1:0-17882 GCA_964522395.1 uncultured Myxococcales bacterium | reverse complement strand
CTCAGAACGACACACTCAGCGCAGAACGGGGGGTACAAAGTCAATCAGATCGGGACGCGTTGACAAGAGCACTTCGGTGGGTACAATGCAACCGCCTTTATTCCATATGAAGATGGATGTGACGATGGTGGAGGAAGTTATGAAACATAGTCTCGTGATGACGCTGCTCGTCTTTGTCGCCTTAGGCTGTCAGGCTCAATCCCCTGCCGCGACCGATGCTCCGACGCCCTCAAAGATTGTCGAGGTGGCGGCGGTACAACAGGTTGGCAAACCGATGTTGCCTGCGTACAAGTTGCCGGGCGATATGCGGCCCCTCAAAGCGGACTCTTACGACGACTGGCGCGACTCCCATCCAGAAATCTACGGCATTACTGAAGGACCCACCGTCGCAGTGCGGCCGGTGGCAGAGTACGAGGATGCTGGCCGACTCATGATTACGGTCTCCACCTGGGGAGTGCCCACCGGCATCCGCCAGAACTTCGTCGATATTGTCAAGGCCGGGAAGAACGTCGTCGATGTCTACGTCATTTATGACGGCGCTTCAGTGAAATCCAGTTTCACCAGCGCTCTCTCGGCAGCCGGTGTCTCCAGCAACTCAGTTACCTGGCTCAACATGGACCTCGACTCCATCTGGACTCGTGACTACGGCCCGACTCCAATTACCAGCCTCAGCGGAAAAGTCGGCATGATCGATAACCGGTATTACCACCAGCGTATCAACGACGACGCCGTCCCAACCAAGCTAGGAAGCCTGTGGAACACTTCGGTCTTCCGCTCCCCAGTAGACTTCGAGGGTGGCAACTTCATGGCGGACACCGCGGGTAACTGTTTCTGCAGTGAGGGTGTCTTGATGTATAACGCCGTGAGCGAAGCCCAGATCAAGGTCTACTTTGAGGACTACTACGGCTGCTCTACCTTCCACATCATGAAGACGCTGGCCAACGAGGGCACCACCCACATTGATATGCAAATGAAGCTCGTCTCCGACCAGACAGTATTGGTGGGCGAATACGGGGCCAACCAGGACTACCAGAACTACCAGATTACGAACCAGAACGCCGCCTACTTCGAAGGTCTGGGTTACTCTGTTGTCCGGATGCCTATGCCCAGCAATTCCGACGGCGCGTTCCGCACCTTCATCAACTCTCTCTTCGTCAACGGCGTCAACATGGTGCCCGTCTATTCCATCGACAAGACGAAAGAAGCTCAAGCCATGGCGATTTGGGAAGATGTAATGCCCACCTGGCAGCACATTCCCATGAATGCCGATGATGTTATTCAGTGGGCGGGAGCCATTCACTGCATAACCATGACCACCGCCAATGGGAGCTTCTCGAAGATGCAGGCCGACCCGGAATACGCCTGCAATGGTGACTGGGATTGCTACCCCGGCGGAAGCCAGAGCGGCTGTGACGGATTGACCTATGAGGGTTGCTGCGACGGGAACGTCCTCAAGTACTGCGAGGACAATCAGCTCAAGACCATCAACTGCGGCAGCAATCCCCAGTGTGGCTGGAACGATGAGGCTGGATTTTACGACTGCAAGACCAATGGCGGTTCGGACCCCAGTGGAAAATTCCCGAAGGACTGCGGCGGCGGTTGTGAGCCGAATTGCAATGGCAAAGAATGTGGCAATGATGGCTGCGGTGGGTCGTGCGGATCCTGCGCCGGCACTGAAACCTGTCAAGCCGGGCAATGCGTGCCCCAGGCCGGTGGTTGTGATGGCCTCACCTACGAAGGTTGCTGCGACGGCAACAGCTTGAAATACTGTGAGAACAACACCGTGGTCACTTCCAATTGCTCCAACAACCCGAAGTGCGGCTGGCTACCGGACAACAAGTTCTACGACTGCGGTTCTGACGGGGGCTCAGACCCCTCCGGGGAGTTCCCCAAGGCATGCGGCGGAGGCTGCGAGCCAGAGTGCGCCGGGAAGGAATGTGGCAGCGATGGCTGCGGCGGAGGCTGCGGCTCCTGTGCGGCTGGTGAGGCCTGTCAGGCCGGCCAATGCAAGGACAACTGCACGCCCAACTGTACGGGTAAGGAGTGTGGCTCAGACGGATGCAATGGAAGCTGTGGTACCTGCAATGCCAATGAGAGTTGCCAGACCGGCAAGTGCGTTGAGACTTGCGCGCCAAGTTGCTCTGGCAAGGAGTGTGGCGATGACGGTTGTGGTGGAAGCTGTGGCAACTGCGGGGCTGGCGAGCTTTGCCAGGCTGGTCAGTGCAATGCCGTTGAAGATGCTTGTCTCGGTATTACGTGGGCGGGCTGTTGTGAAGGGGCCACCCTCCATTGGTGTGAGAGCGGTGCAATCAAGAGTCTCGAATGTCAGGATTCAGGATGTGGCTGGAATAGCGGCGATGAGTACTACGACTGCAACCAATCGGGAGCAGACCCATCGGGAGACAATCCCCAGGATTGCCCTGGGGATGAGTGCATTCCCAACTGTGCGGACAAGCAGTGCGGCGACGATGGCTGCGGCGGAAGCTGCGGAACGTGTGGCGTTGGAGAGGCCTGCCAGGCGGGTATCTGCGTCGGTGGGAGCGGCTGCGGCGACGTAACCTACGCCGGCTACTGTGATGGAGAAACCCTGGTTTGGTGCGAAAACGATAAGGTCAATTCCGCCGACTGCAGCGCGCTCGAAGGCAACTTCAAGTGCGAGTTCTGGGCCGATGGCGATGGCTACTACTGCATCAAGAAGGATGAGTGCGTGCCGGATTGTGCCGGGCTCGCATGCGGCGATGATGGCTGCGGAGGGTCCTGCGGCACCTGCCCCGATGGCGAGAGTTGTCAGGAAGGCAATTGTCTACCGGGTCCCTGCGAACCGGATTGTACGACTAAGGCGTGCGGCGACGACGGCTGCGGCGGTACCTGCGGTACCTGCCCCGACGGAGAGCAGTGCAAATCGGGTCACTGCACGGCTGCTTGCCAGCCCGATTGTGCTGGTTTCGAGTGTGGCGACGACGGTTGTGGCGGTTCCTGCGGCGTTTGCCCAGCCGGATTCTCCTGCGAGGGTAACGCTTGCGTACAGGGCTGCACACCCCACTGTGCTGAGAAGGAGTGCGGAGACGATAGTTGTGGTGGATACTGTGGTTCGTGCCCATCCGACAGCATCTGCCAGGATGGCCAGTGCGCTTCAGACTGTGCTCCTGTCTGTGAGGGTAGCGAATGTGGTCCCGATGGGTGCGGCGGTACCTGCGGTACCTGCCCCAAAGATTACACGTGCGATACGGGTACCTGCGTTATCGCCCCCGATGGCTGTGGCAATGTCACTTCCGTGGGCCAATGCGATGGTGATGTGCTCAACAAGTGCGTCTCCAGTCAGGTTGTTTCCATCGATTGTGCCGAAACCGGCAAGGTCTGCAGCTTCGTGCCCAATGCAGGCGTCTTCGATTGTGTGGCCAACTGTATCCCCAACTGCGGCGGCAAGGTCTGTGGCACTGACGGCTGCGGCGGCACCTGTGGCGCCTGCCTGAAGGGCGAGAGCTGCGATGCCGGCATTTGCATCGCCGATGCCGTTCCCTGCACGCCTGACTGCCAGGGCGCTGAGTGTGGCGACGATGGCTGTGGCGGCTCCTGTGGAGCCTGTGCCGACGACAAGGTCTGCGCAGCAGGTATTTGCGGAGAAGATGGTTACCCGGCGAATTCAGATGTCATTGCCGACGCCTCAGAAATCGACGCTGGCGGTGGCCCAAATGATGGGGGGAGCAAGAGCGGCGGCTGCTCCACGACCACTACCAACAGACAAACCAGTGCAATGCTGATGCTGCTCCTCGCTCTCGGACTTCTCGCCATTTTGCGCTTTTCACCGGTCCTTCGGTAGCCTGGAGGATAAATGTCCTACACTATCTCCAGCGATGTCGCATGGCGGGAGGTCGGCGGCGAACTCTTCGTCATTACTCCTGACGGCTTCCTGCACGGTGTGCGGAGCGAGGCCGGTCTCTTCATTTGGCGTCATATTGAACAGGGGCTCTCCAGGAACGAAATACTTGCCGCCCTTTGTGCCGAGTTCGAGGTTTCCTCCGATGAGGCAGGCAAGGACCTCGACGAGTTTCTCGAAAGCATGATTGGCAAGGGGCTGATCACGCTCGAGGAATAGCAACTGTCTCACAAAGCTTATGTCAGGGGGAGCTAGATGACCCTTCGACCCGAAAACAGAGCCTTCGCAATTGCTGCTACTCTGCTCTTTGTCGCCTTTGCAGATGGGGGCTGTCGCAGTCGTGAGGGCAGCAACGTCCCGCTTCCTGTAGATTCCGTTTCCTCGCCATCTCCACTCGCTGATTTCGCGGTGCGGGAAGGAGACTCAGATCTTGTTTTTCAGTACTTCGCCGACGCCACGCTGCGCACCGCCCAGACAGTGGCAGACATCCCTGAAGCTGCGAGAATCAACGTCATAGTGCTCTCGAAGGCCTTCAAAAAGGGAGACCTCCCCGCAGATCAGGTAATCGTGGCCAATCTCTCCACTGCCGAGGAGGATGGCACCTATCCCTTTCGCCTCGTGAGCCGCTACGAAGGGGAGCTGCCTTCGCTCCCGCGCAAAGCTCATGCGGCGACGGCAGACAAGAACTCCGGGTCAGGAGGCGCGGTGCTGCTCTTTACGACCGAGTGGTGCCCCCATTGTCGTACCGCTCGCCAGTGGCTGAAGACCAACGGCATTGCCTACCAGCAGTACGACGTCGAGAAAGATGCCAACGCCAAGGCGATCCTTGAGAAACTCGGTCGGGAGCAAGGCATTCCAAGCCACATGCTAACCAGCGTGCCGATACTCGCAGTCAAGGGGAAGCTGATTCTCGGATTCAATGAGGCTGAAGTTAAGCGGTTACTCAGTCAGTAGGTTCGCTGTACGACTCCTTGCACTCAATGCCTAGTCTCCCTAACTCATCGAGGACGGGGTTGTAGATTTCCGCCATGACCGGGATGCAGACACCGGTGACCTTGATCTCTCCTTCAAGTACGAGGCGGGCAGCAATCGCTGCGGGTAGCGATACCGTCCGGGCCATGGCGGAGTCACCCTGAGGCTCACCATAGTCCACCAGCGTGCTGGTAACCTGCTGCCTACGTCCATCGGCCAACTCCGCCTCAAACTGATGGAGCAAGACGATCATATCTCGCTCGCCATCGGCATATGCGAGTTTCTCCATAAGCAGTTCACCGATAACGTCCAAAAGAGTCTCCTCTCCCGGGAGAGTGCGGTCCGAGAAGAGTCCTACCCACTCCAACCGATCCAATGCATCACTCTCGGGAGCCAGCGACAGGAAACCCGCCACAGCTTCTCGAAGCGCCACTGGGTCCCGGCTAAGATCCGGTACCTGGGCCAGCGAGGCAGTAACCTCAGCGTATGTCGTGGCGGTTCGCGGGGGAGGCGCCAGGTCGATCCATCCGAGGTCAACAAGCCCCTTCATCATTACCGACCAACCGGGATAGCGCAAAGTACCCCGGAACATTGTGACTGCATCCTCAAGACCATAGAGTCCGACATATTGCATGGAGTTTCTGTTGGGGTAGCCCTCGAGGCCCCCAACACCCTCGGCTTCAACTGGCCAGTGGTGCGCAAAGAGCTCCTCAGAAGCGACGTCAACGAGCTTGCCGTCGTCCAGGTACTGAGCTGCGTTCCGGCCGGCCAAGAGCACCCCCCGAGGACTCCAGGAGAACTTGTAACCCCAGGGATTGTCGTTGGCTTCTAGCGCGGGCAGGCCCCCACAATATGACCGGAAAGAGACGATTTTGCCGCCACGATTGCCTACTTCATCCACGACGCGCATGGCAGACATGTGGTCGATACCAGGGTCAAGGCCAATCTCGTTCAGAAGCAAGAGGCCCTTGTCTTTGGCATCCGCGCCAAGCGCGCGCATCTCATTACTAACGTACGAGGTAGTGACCATGGAGCGGCCGATAGCGAGGCACCGCCGAGCAATGGTCACGTGAAAAGCGTATGGCACCAGACTGATAACAAGATCGGACTCCGTGATAAGGGAATCCAAACCGGTTGGGTCTAAGAGGTCCAGGGTTACATGACGGCCGTTGACGTGCCCATCAAGGAGAGCCTCTGCCTTGCTCACGGTCCTCGTCGCAACGATAAGATAGAAGCCATTAACCAGTAAGTAACGAACCAGCGGTCGGGCCACGAGACCCGCTCCCAACACTAATACCTTCTTCACTGCACCCTCCACTGTTCATGACGACGGTAGCTCCGCCTCAAGATAACTGTACCGGGGAGTCAGAGCCCCATTCCAAACGATTATCGCGCCCTTCAACTCATCTCTGACGGGCAGATTTGCGAAAGTCTGCGAGCGATCCAGGTCTGCAAGTTCCGCCAGGAAGGGACTGAGACTCCTGCCAAAGTGGGCAGTGGCATCACGAGGCAATTCGCAAGGCAGGTTGTCTACCGCGAGAACCGATACGCCCGGCCCTTCCAGCTTGCGCTCCAGTGAATCATTGGCGGGGTCATAGGTGAGAATCGGGCGCTCCTGATTCGTCGCCTCAACGGTCATTTCAATCGAGCCATCAATGTCGCATGTTATGTCCGAAATGACGCGCAGGCGGAGACCATCAGATGATGCCAGGGCACGTAACTCTTGACGGGTCACCAGCTTCGGGTATCGCTCCTCCCAGTAGATGCAATTGACCATGCCAGTAAGGTAGGGCAACCACCGGCCAAATTGCCCGGAGTAAAGCTCCGGGTGGTCATAATACTCGTGGAGAGCGAAGCCACCGTCTGCGGTGCGCAAGGCCAAATGCTCTTCTTTGAATACAACTTTGTAGAATTTGTTCATTGAAACCGAAGCGTTGGGGGCGAAAAGCCCGGGGAGTTGCTCCGGTTCCACGCTCTCGAAGGGTAGGTGGTCAAAGACATACTGCGCACCTTTGGAGACATTTCCGTACCCCGCGAAGCCGAAGACAACGGGCGGCAGGTCTGCGGGGAAGCCGATGCTCGCAACATCGGCACCGGCCGCGGCGATGCTCTTGCAAGCCGCCTCAAGATCATCGTACTCGAAGGCCTGACTAATTCTTGAGAGTGGTGTCGAATAACCATCCTCCGCCAGCCGCTTGCCAAAGATCCACAGGCCATCAATCATCCCGGCCAACCCGGCATGATAGCCGAAGAATACCAGGCGCCCTTTGCCATCGGCGATTCTCTCGTAATCAATCAGTGTACAACCTAAATCCATGAGCCGACGCAGGGCCGGCATATTGTGCTCTTGCCCTTTGACGGTGTGCGAGAAGTAGATGTAGGACATCCCCGCCCGCAGCTTCGAAATGGGAATCTCCTTGACCCCCATGATCAGGTCCGCACTGCTCAGGTCATCGCTGATCGTCGCACCCGCAGCACGGTAAGCATCATCGGCATGAATGCGCACGGTTGATGGTTCAACAACGAATTCGAGCTTGGAAGAAGCGGAGGCAGCCCTGACATGCTCGGGCGCCAGCGCGGCGCGTCGTTCGAAGCGACTCTTGTTCTCTTTGCGAATCCCGATGACCGGCATAGCGACCTCCCAACGTCCGGACTGCGGGCCAGATTAGAAGAGGCTCGGGGCAAAATCAAGGCCAGAGAAGGCAGCTTCGGGGGAAATATGGTATTTCCCGTCAAGAACGGACCCTGCGCACCACGGAGAGCGACTGGAAAACGGAGGAAATGGCTTGCAATTGGCTGGTCCATGGAATAGACCTATGGGACTAATGGTGCATAGAATCCGGACAGGGCTCTTCGGCCACTGCCGATTCCGCTGTTCTAACTCCGATGGAGGCCCCACATGCGCGCCCTTCTTGCAGTGCTTGTCATGCTCTTTGTACTCAGCTCTTCGCCAATTGCTGAGGCTGGTCCCCACCTGTGCGGCACCGCACAGCTCCGCCAGCTTCACCCGATCCCAATCCAGCCCTTTCACGGACCCTATCCCGGTGGCCGTGGTGCCCCAACCGTTGGTGACCAGCGAGATTTCTGGGTCTATGACCTCTCGGTCATGCCCCCGAAAAACGTGCAGGTAGCAGCCACCTGCCGCGGCATCAGCGAAAGGGTCGCCGTCTGGATTGAGGACGACAAATGGGAGAGCGACATTGTCCAAGCTGACGTTGAGTCGTTGCTCGCTTCCATGGAGAACTCGACACCACGCACCCCTGATTCGGGCATCATGGCGAACAACGAGCTGCTCTTTGGCGCGCCTCCCATGGTTCACGAAGACGACCCCGAGGTTACCCTCCTCATTTACGATATGGCGTCGTACAACGGCAGCGCCTTCGATGGTCTCTTTCGCGCCGAAGACCTCACGCCCTACAACCCGGCCTGCATCACCAATCCCAATCTATATTGCTCAAATGAACTTGCCATGGTGCACGTGAACTCTGACGGCATCGGTGGGGAGTATATGGCCGGGGTGGTGGCCCATGAGTATGAGCATCTCGCCCACTTCGGTCAGGACCCATACGAAGAGAATTGGCTAAATGAGACAATGGCGGAACTGGCGATGGTCTTCAGTGGCTACTCCGACCCGGGCAATGTCCAAGCCTACGTCAATAACCCCGCACTGCCCCTCGTCGTTCCTGACCATGCCAACTACGGCGCTTGTTTTCTCTTTGGCAGCTACCTTTTCGATCGCCTTGGCGTTGACGGCATCAGAGACCTGGTTGCTTCTGGAAGCGTGGGCATGTCTTCCATCGACGAAGCTGTCTCCCCCTTCGGGTTCGACATTCTCTTTGGCGAGTTCGCAGCCGCCAACCTCCTCGATGACCCAACAATTGAAGACGGCCAGTTCGGTCATTCACTCATTGACATCCCGGAGATGAAAAGCGCCACCTTCGGCAGCAATGCTGCGCAGGACTTAGACATACAGCCCAGCGCCCTCTACTACGTGGAACTCTTCTGGCAGATGGCAGCCACGGAAACCTATCGCGTAACGTTCAATGCCAAGGGCACCCGTGCCCAGGCGCATGTTGTTCACCTCCCGACCAACAGCGTATGGGCGTTATCCGCCGGGCAATATGTTGAACTACCGCTCTTCGATGACCCCACGCTCACTATTGCTCTGGCCAATCCCGACCCGCTATCCGTCGCCGGCGTAGCCGTGGCTGTGGAAGTTATCCAGGGAGAGTATCCGGTAGTTGAAGAGCCGGTGGTGGCCGACGGATCAGGCGAGAATGCCGACGTGATTCAGCATGATTACATTTCCGGTCAGATGCCTTTCGATGCGATTCAACTTGATTACATTTCCGGTCAGATGCCTGACGATGCCGAAAGCGACGGGTCTGGCAATACAACGGACGAACCTGCTAAGGGCTGCTCCGCCGGTTCCGGCAATTGCGCCTCCGGTGCTACTATACTCATTGCACTTCTCCTTGGGCTCGCCATCTTCAGGCGTCAGCGTGTTCTTTGCTAGCCGTTGCCGATAGTGTTTGTCACCCATCACTTTGACTTGCTCTCCGACACGCCTTACCATTACATCGGCTTGGTGGAGGAGAAGGATGAAGCAGATCGCCCGGTTTGGGTTGCTGAGCATAGTAATGCTGGCCCACTTCGTATGTTCTTACAGCGGTAGATTGCCTATCACTGATGACCTGCAGTTCCTGGACAACGCGAGTGCGGACGCCCCTGGCTCGGATAGTGCCACTGACTCTGCTGGTGAATCTACTGATCCATCCATTTGCGAATTCACGAGCGATGGCACCCTCAAGGGGGTCTCCATCGACCTGAGTGGCAACGATTGCCTCTATACGCTCGATGACGTGGCAGCCGGCATTTCCCTCCACTACCGCATTCAGGTGGAAGAGGAGTTGCACGAGGTTGTGAGTCGACCACTAGATGCTGGTCAGTGCGATGAAATGGGCCCGTCGGGCCTTCGCACCTTCGAGAAGATCCACGGCAACGACCAGACATACTGCGTTTGTGACTCGGGCCTGTGCGCGGTACCTAAGGAGGGTATTACTCTCGTTCCCGGTGACTACAGCGATTACTTCGATTGGGAAGGCGTCAATTGGAACGGACCGTCAGATACGGGCAATCCCAAGGGCGAGCCTTTCCCCCCTGGGGAATACGTACTTGTCGTTCGGGCAGAGGGCGAACATGGACCACTGGGGTCAGATTTCGCGGTTACGGCAACCATGAAGATCCACCTTCAGCCTTAGACCTATTCAGCCAGGCCAATCTCCACCATCAATTCGGTTGCACCATGCACCTTCTCGGCGAGGAAGAGCGCGAATCGAATGTCGACGCAAATTGACCGTTGTTCCTCCTCAAGATATTGCCAATCGGAGAGGATTGACTCGCTTGTACCATCGAATAGGAGGCCGACGAGCCGACCCTTTGAGTCGAGAACGGGGCTCCCAGAGTTGCCACCAGTCGTGTCCAGGGTTGAGGTAAAGTTGATGGGCACATCGCCCAGCGTTTCGTCCTGCCATCGCCCATGGTCACCCTGGGCCGCAGTGGCCAGTGCCTCGGGTACCTTGAAAGGCCATTTGCCGGTCTCCTTGGCCAGCAATTCCCCGAGGGTTGTCATGTAGCGATGGGTCTTCCCGGTAGCGGTGGCGGTGTAGTCCGCGACCTTCCCAAAGGTAAGCCGGAGCGTGAAATTGGCATCGGGGTAGGGGGCCTTCACAGCTTTCACCCAGTCACGGTGTAGCTCGGTGGCCAGACGCTCCTCCACTTCGCGGTAAGGCCCCTCTCGCAGGGCGACAAGATCCTTGTCCAAATTGCGAGCGAAACTCACGAGAGGGTCCTCAACCTCCTCGGCGAAGGCAGCGCCATCCATGTCGAGCCACTCCTTGCGACGCGTCACGGCAACATTCACCGCCGCCTCTTCTCTGCTCCACGTGAGAACTTCGGTGCGGGCAAGCAACAAGGTCGCAGCCTGCGCCACCGGCTCTTCCGGTAGGACGATGCCAAACTTGCGTCGCACCACGTCTGCTACGGTGGGAGCATTCTCACCCGTCTCTTTGGCAAGCTCACCCAGCAGCAACTGGGTTTCCGTAAGGAGGGTGGCCACACAATCAGCCTTGTACTCGCCATCCAGCGCAATCAGCGTTCTCAAGTAATAGGTCAATATGGCAGCCTCCGCCCTGAAGTCTACGGTCAGCTCCAGCCTCTTGCTACGGTCGTAAAGGGCGTAGACATTCTTCTCCTTGAAGCGTTGTTCCTTGCGCTCCGCTTCGGGCTTCTGCTTCTCTACGCTCCATTTGTGCAACGTGTGAGCCATTGCCAGGGCGTTGGAACCGAGCGCTGTCATTCTCCCGAGGACATAGAAGAGTCGATGGTAGGAGCGGTACTTCGCATAGAGGGAGTCAATGGCCGCGAGCGCGTCATCCAGTGCTTTTCTCTCCTTCCCCTTGAATTTCTTTCGCAGCTCTTCCGTGGCCCGCTGCTTCTTTGCCACCAACCCAGAGGCCACCAATCCCGCCTTCGATTCGCGATAGTACTTCGTTGCGTTGTTGAGACCAGCGATCAGCCCCGCGTAGCGGCGCTCTACTCCCACGTATGCCGCTCCAAGCCCTTCGAGGACCTTCAACATCGGGCCATATGTCTCCAGGGAAGCAGGAATGGACTCTTCCAGATAGAATGCTGTGCCGGTGGCCGTTGTAAATCGCTTCGTACGTGCCGGATAGCCCATCACCATGACAAAATCACCCTTGACCAGACCCAGTTCAGAGATCCGTAAGTTCACTGCGGGCTCATAGGCTATATTTGCCGCGTCGTAGGCGGCCGGCTTACCGTCGGGAGAGACGTATGCACGCAGGAAAGAGTAATCCCCGGTGTGACGTGGATACATCCAGTTGTCGATGTCCCCACCGTACTTGCCGATGTCCTTTTCTGGAGCGTAGACCAGTCTTACATCAAGTAGCCTCGTGTAGACCGAAAGGTTCTCTTCCAGGCCGCCGTTCAGGGAGCTGGCCTTGCAGACCACCTCGCCCTCCTTCTCACACTCCGCTACCAGACCTTCTTTGGCCAACCGCTCAGCTTCAAAGCGGCTGTGATAGTCGGGCAGACCTGCCGAGGCCTTTCGCACCGCAGAGGTAATGTCCCGGGTCTCTTCCAGAAGCAACAGGTAGTAGCCGGGGCAGGAGAGCTCCTGCGCCATCTCATGAGCGACAAATCCCGACTCGACGATTCCCTTATGCTTCTCCATGGCATCAAGTGCGGCGAGGCAACCATGGGCAACGTGGTGATTTGTTACCACCAGTCCGCTATCGGAGACAAACGAACCCGTGCCGCCGCCAGCCACCTGCACCACAGCCTTGGAGAGGCGCAAGATTTCACTTCCGCGGACCTCCGCCCCAGCGTTCTTGAGAGCGCGCAAAGGCATCGCTTCAACACCGGTCAGCGGGTACATCCCCTCCTCCGCTTGCGGCTGGTGAGCAAAAGAGAGACAGATGATCGCAAGAGAGGCTAAGAAGAGTGTTATTACGCGCATGCGCACTCCTTACGGTGGTTGGTCCGTCAACAACACATTCAGGCCTGTACTCTAGCGATGGATGGTGACCTTTTCAATGGCTCGTTGACGAGGGGCCGTTACAGCGAGTAGGATCACTATGAAATTGCTTACAGGAGCCTGCATGAGCGAGCGCATCCAAATGACCCTCTTTGTCGCATTTTGGTTGCTTTTGCCAGCATGCGCCACGCCCTCCCAGGGTTTCAGCGCAGCTACTTTGGCTTTCTCTCAGGGAGATTTGGCACTCAAAGATGGAAGTCTGAAAGTCGCTGCCGCGCTCCATCGCACCGGAATCAAGGCGACTCGCAAGCTGGTTGCCGACTTTCCCAAAGCTCCCCTCGTGAAGGGAATCGTCGCGGGGGACATCAAGGTCGGAGCTTATTCTTACCAAACCATAGTTAAGGACCTCGCACCGCGATCGGAACTCTGGCTGAAGCATGACAAGAGCATTCTTGCGAGAGCATTCCTGGAAGCTCAGGCCGTTTCCCTGCGGGAGGAGCGGGTGGAAGTTCTGACGAATATCGCCACCGCCATGGCGGAGGCGGGTCAATCAGAGGCGGCGGCCGTAGTGATCGCGGCGGTCCGCGAAGAACTTGCAGCCCTCGTCGACCCGAGTGAGATTGCCTGGGGCAGCCTCAATCTGGCAGTGGCCCTCACTGCAACTGGGGATCTTGAGGCTGCACTAACTGAGGTTTGGGCAGTTCTTGATACTCTCGAGGATGACCCTTTCGTCCCACCCATGCTGGTGGGAGATCTCCTCACCGAGTTACTTGATTGGTGCGCCACAATTGACGATCGCGAAGTGGTCCTCCCCATGCTTGAGAGAGTTGGCGAAATAGCCGCCCTCGTCGGCCCCGAGAATGACGCCGAATTCGTCCTGGAGATGGTAGCCTTCGAGATGGCTCAAAGGGGCGATTGCATGGCCGCACAATTCATGTCAGAGAGCCTCCTATCCATGAATATCGAGGATATGTGTGATTGCGGCGATGAAGAGGTTGAGTCTGGCGAGGAACGTGCGCGGTTGGAGCTTCTCTTCGACATCTTTGACGAATGCTCGGAAGCCGATCCTGATTCGGCCATCATCCTCCTCGAAGATGCCATTCTCGAGGCGGAGGAACTGGGTTGGTACGAGTTCATGTCTGACATCTCGTGGGGTTTTGCATCTTTGGGCCAATACGATCAGGCGCTTGAGGCAGCCCGGTCCATTTCCGAGCCCCTGCCACGTATCGACGCCTTCCTGGCGATTGTTGAAGAGCTGCCCGAAGATGAGCGAGAGGGCGGACCGGTGGAGTTGGAGCTACTTCACGAAGCGGCGGCCATTGACCTCTCCTCTTGCGATGCTGCGGCCCGTCCACGCTACCGCGCTCGCCTCTCCGTGGCACTCGGTCGCGCCGGCGATCTGCCAAGGGCCGAAGAGCAGGCAAGAACAGCCCTTGTACTGGCCGAGAAGCTGCCAACCGAACGTCGTGGCCGAGTGGCGCTAGAGCTTGTTCTCCTCAGCCCGCGACTGACGGACAAGGAGAAGAGGAGATTGGTCAAGATGGCCCTCAAGGACTCCAAGAGCCATTCCCTGCTGCCCGCCCGACTGCAAGCCTTGCGCTCAGCCTTTGATGCCTGGCTGGCGGTTGGTGATACCAAGCGCGCCCAGGAGTTTCTGACCCGGGCCGTCGCAATTGCCGAGGCCGCAGAAGAACTGGAGGATGAGAGCTTCTGGTGCGATGCGGCCGTCGGTTATGTTGCCACCGGTGCCTACGTTGAAACACTGGAAGTCCTCGACCGGCTTTCAGCAGAAGCCCAGCATTGGTGCCTCGTGAGATTGACCAGTAGCACAGAGCACAAGGAGCTCAACCAGGAGCTTCGCAAACGGATTGATGATGCTCTCGCCAGAAGAGCGGAGCCCGCCGCAGTCGCTGCAGGCACCTCTGCGGAAGTCATTACCCAGCCCGTTGTGCTCCCCTGTGACAAAGCGTTGGGAGAGGGAATGAAGGCCACTGTTTCAGGTGCTGATCGAGTGCGATATCTCCTAGACCTGGCGCCACGCTGCGAGGGGCAATCTGCCCCCTGACGCTGGTCAGGGAGCGTAGCTCCCAACATGGCCTGGCACGGGCGAGAAGGAACCTTCTGGCAATTCACCATCGCCACTATCGATCCGAATACGCCCCTCGCCACCGCGACCGTGGTTGATGTTGCCGCCGTTGGCATAACAGTTGGTCCCACCATCCGCCTTCACAGTACCGCCATTTATTACGGTAGGTGCAGAGAGCCAGATAGCGCCGCCGGCTCCGGCTCCGCCTCCCCCTGCTGCTCCTGTGGTTTGACAATGCCCACCAGCACCGCCGGAGGCAATCAGAGCGCCACCAGCCGCGATTTCAATCTTCCCAGTAGACGTTACTTGCAACGCTCCGCCGCCCGCTCCGCCGCCGGCTCCGCCATAACCTGTGGACGCACCGCCGAGCCCTCCACTTCCGCTACCTCCGCCGGAACCTCCGGTGAAGTTGTCGAGAGCAGAATTGCCATTGCTCGCTCCACCCTGGCCCGCAATCCCGGTGCTGCCGTTTTGGAAGCCGGCCCCTCCAGACGTGCCATGTCCCCCGCCGCCACCGGTGCCACCATTATAGAAGTTCCCCCAGGGCTGAGAGACGTATACCGCGGCGCCCGGCTTGCCACCGCCGCCCGCAGGTCCGCCCCCCTGATTGCCTGTACTGCTGGGGCTGTGCCCGCCATTGCCACCACCCAGACCACCGCACCCACCAGTGGCACCGAGACCGCCGGCTGCACCATTGGGGTTACCGTTGGAGGCGTTCTGCCCAAACGAGAAATTGCCCTTCTTCCCGGACAAATTGATGGTGCCTTCAACCAGCACATTACCGGCAACATTGAATTTCACCGGTTGATTACAGCCTGGGGCACAGGTAACCGTGACTTCGGCTGGGACGTGCAGATACGGGACGTTGTATGTGCCGCATACCGTACTGTTCTCTTCCGGACAAAATCCCCCCTCCGGGCACCCAACGTCGCACGGTCCCACCGCAGCGTCCAGAGGGTCACAATCTGTTTCGTCAGCGACCTGGTCGCCGTCGGAATCGTCGTCACACGAGTTAAGACGACCGTCGCCGTCATGGTCGGACGAGCCAAGGCCACCCGTCTTACCAGTCACCACGCTTACGAGGAAATTGATGTCGGTGCTGGAGAAGGCTCCATCACAGTTTAGATCAATTTGATTCTTCTGCACCAACCCCAGGCACAACGCGGTATTAGCCGCAGGATCGACACAGTTCACTTCCCCTGAAGGACCGACGCTGACCTCACTCGATAGACAGGAGGGCAGGCAGAGCATCGTCGCGGTAAAGCCGCTACGACAGAGGAAGTTCTCGCCGAATTCACTGACACAGTCGGCATCGCTCTGACATTGCGCCTGGGGCGGCTGCCCCGCCGCCTCAAGCTGCTGGAAAATGAGCACTGCACACTGGATATCGATGACATCAGCCTTACCGTCCCTGTTGTAGTCGCCTTCAGGTGCGGTGTAGGGAACAGGCCCTCCGAGGAGAGGCAGCGCCAATAGAAGAAGTAATCGCCGCACCACGCCTAGCGACGAGTCCGCGGATTCTTGAGAAATGCTCTCGCCCACGTCAAGACCTCTAAGGTGACGGTCCGGTCACTATGACGTGCGACGGATTCGGTGCTTGCAGGTGTTGCACCTCCAAGGGCAAACCACCAACGGCCGCCGCGTCCGATGCGACAAAGTCCTTCTCGCCATTAATGGTGACCGGAATCGCCTCCGATACATTGGTTGCCAATTGGAAACGCATGGTCACAAAAGTGGACTCATTTACCACCAAACCATTGTCAAGGTATGCAGAGTTGAGCGGCAAAGACTCCGTGCCATAGAAGAGCAGACCGATCTCGTCATCAATGAGATTGCCACCAGCCTGGTAGCTGGTCTCGATGGTATGACCGGTAACCAGAGTGCCGGCATCTGCAACCAGTATCACCTTGCACTGCTCGCAAACGAGGGATTCGAGGCTGCAGTAAACCTCCGGGTTCTCGAAGACCGCGCATTCACCTCCACCCTCGGTGCATGGGAAAGCGTCAAAGGGCGCATCCAACTTGCCGCAAGACTGCAACGAATGCGGCACAATCTGATCGAGATCAAAGTCGAGAGTCATCTGGATCGAGACGGCGGGATTGTAGCCTACCGCCCCACGCGCCAGATCCATTGGGCATTCAACGATGTCGCTCTGATTCCCGGAGATGGTGCAGATAATCTGTTCACAGTCACCACTGGGGGAGCACCCAGCCCCCGAAATGCAGTCGCCGTCGGCAGCACAAGTAGTGGGGCATTCCCCAGGCGCACCCTGGTCGACTTCACCAGTACAGAGCAGGCTACCGTACGGGTCACATTCCACAGCGACAGTCTCCGCAGAACAACCAGAGTCGTTGGCCGACTCGCCGGAAACACAGACGAAGTCGACACATTGCGCGACCGTCAAGGTCCCCTGGCAGGTGGCGGCGTCGTCACAGGAAGCTGGAATGCCCGGGTCCGGACAGTCTTCATCAATCAGGCAGCAGTCGCCGCCCGTGCAGCAGATATTCGCCGAGCAGTTATCGCTTTCGCAGTCGGACGCTTCGTCACAGGCACCGCCGTCGGCAACATCGGTGGTGCAGACGGTATCGCAATGGAGGCCATCCTGGCAGCCGGTATCGTCGCTGCAGTCAGACCCTTCCGGCCCGGCACTATCGCAGACCAGGTCCACGCAGTAGAGCCCGTCGGCACAGTCCATGTCATCGACACAAGCTCCGCCGCTCTCAACATCCAAGGCGCAGGTCCCGACTGCATCTTCACAGTGGTAGCCCTCTGCGCATTCGTTGTCGGCAGTGCAGAGACCACCAGCATCGACGTCAGCGGCACACGCACTGTCAGTACAGTGGAACCCTTCGGCACAGTCAGAGTCAACTGTGCAGACATCATCGACGCCGCCATCAGCGGCGCAAGTACCGGCAGTTTCGTCACAGTGGTAGCCAGCCGCGCAGTCACCGTCGACCGTGCAGCCACCGCCGCCACCAGCATCCTCGGCACAAACACCGGCGGTGCAGTTGAAGCCGTCGGCACAATCTGAGTCGACAGTACATGCATCATCAACGCCACCATCAGCGGCGCAGGTACCAGCGGTTTCGTCGCAGTGGTAGCCATCGGCGCAATCACCGTCGACCGTGCAGCCACCGCCGCCACCAGCATCTTCGGCGCATACACCGGCGGTGCAGTTGAAGCCATCGGCGCAGTCGGAGTCAACGGTGCAGCTATCGTCTACGCCACCATCGGCCTCGCAGGTGCCTGCACTCTCATTACAGTGATAGCCGGCAGCACAGTCAGCATCCACCGTGCAGCCATCGCCACCACCGGCATCCTCAGCACAGACGCCAGCCGTACAGTTGAAGCCGTCGGCACAATCTGAGTCGACAGTACACGCATCATCA
>CAZFVN010000116.1:0-17887 GCA_964522395.1 uncultured Myxococcales bacterium | reverse complement strand
CAGCACGTAGAAGTAGTCGTGGACATTCACCAGATCACGGGCCGGGAAGGGGATGGAATCGAGGTCCTCTTCGTAGTAGGGGGCTGCTCCAGTGGCCGGCTTGCCTTCGAGGCGATAGTGTAATCCGGGAACTGACTCCAAATCACCGTCGCCCTCCACCGCGTCCAGTAGCTGTCCCAGACTGCGCTCGCCATCGCCTTCGATGGCATAGTCCACGGCTTGAAGCGTCAGCGCTTCGTTGCCAAACGCGTTGACGTGAGGACCGCCGATGACGACGATGCTCTCGGGGAGCGTCGATTTCACCAATTCGGCCACGTCGCGTACGCCCACCAGATTATGGGTAATGGCGGTAACGCCGACCACATCTGGCCGCTGTCGCTCCAGGTGGGTGCCGAAATCGGCCAGCGAAATGTCCCGGGAGGCAAGGTCCATGACAAAGACGTCGTGGCTAGTCTTCCCTCGCAACCAGCCGGCAAGGTAGAGAATTCCAAGGGGCGGGAAAGTCCCGACTTCCTTTGAGACCATGCCCGGCAGTTCCGTGGCGATGACCCGGTCTGTCCGGGGCTGGACTAGTAGAACCTTCACGAAATCCTCTTTAGCGCATCGCGCCCGTGTAAGGTTACCACTGCCTCCAACGCGGCTCGCATGTTGTGCGTAGCGTGGGAAACTTCGGCCCAGCACGGCCGCATGCAACCTTCGCATTCCCGGCGCTGGCGACGCGCCGTCTTTGCCACCTCGGGAGAGCGCAGGAGGGCCCCAAGTTCTGGCGTATCGAAGCGGGCTATCGGTGCGAATCCATGACAGATGGAGATATCGCCCTCCGGACTCACAGAGACATAGAGTTGTCCCGCATCACAGGTCCAGGGCTCGCTTTCGTTGACCAGGAAATCCCGTGAGTCTCTGAGGAAGCGGGAGGAGTTGGCAATCGGATGACCAGACCGTTTGCGCTCCAGCAGTTCTCCGTATACGGCCCGTACCTGCGCGGCCATACCTTGCGGAATTGCGAGTTCCGGGGCCACCGCAGCAAATCCGTCACTCTCTGCTTCGGAAGCAGAAATTGCGATGGGGACGAAGGAGCAGTAAAAGCCTTCGTGAGCGGCGAAATCGACCAGGCTGGGCAGTTCTAGAAGGTTATTGCGGGCTACGCAGACGTTCATTACCGGTACAGAAGACTTCGGTAGCCAGGCGCGAAAGCGGCGCATCGTTGCGACGATGTCCTGCCAGACATCCACATCGTTGTAGACTCGTTGCTCAACTGCCGGGTCGAGGGAATCGAGGGAAACCGATACATGGCTCAAGCCCGCGTCCACCACCTCCTTGATGCGGCTTTCGCGAATGCCGATGCCGTTGGTGAGGACCCGTACTTCGATGCCTCGCTTTGCGAATCCGTGGACAATTTCGGCCAGGTCTTTGCGGACAAACGGTTCGCCACCACCGAGGGCAACGGTCATGACGCCCGCCTGGTGGAGGTTCTCGGCAAGGTGCGCTGCCTGCGAAGTTGTCATCTCCGTTTCTTTGTTGCCCTGGTGCCAGACGACACACATGCGGCAGCGCATGTTGCAGCGGTGGGTTACTCCATAGTGGGCATAGACCAGGCGCGGTAGTCCCAGACGGGCTTGAGCAACTCTAGTTGCTTGTTTGAGGAGCTTCATCCCTGATCCTTCGAGCGCCTTGACGAGCCGAACATCCCGGCCAGGATCCTTCCCGCACGGGCAAACCGCTTCACATCATCCAGGCCGCGCAGCATCTTCGCATGGCGCCAAATCGTGGCCGGCCTGAAGTAGAAGTCACGATAGAACTTCTTGTGCAACGCTTCCAGTCGCTCTTTGGACAAACCGTTGGGCAGGTAGACCGGCTCCCAGAATGAGTAGTGGCCCCAATCCTTGGTGGCCTGGGTGCCGTGCTCTCCCATCAATTCCCACTGCTCTGCCCCAGGCAGCGGCGTATTGATCTGCACGGTAATGTCAGTGAGCGGCAAAGAGCGGGCAAAGGCGATGGACTCCATAATCCGCTCTTCAGTTTCAGTTGGATGGCCGATCATAAAGAATGCTTTTGGATGAAGCCCCGCATCGTCGGCAGCCTTTGCCACCGCACGAATCTGATCCTTGGTGACTTCCTTGCGAATGAACTTGAGGACATCGTCATTGCCCGCTTCCGCCCCCAAGCGGACTCGCCAGCAGCCCGCCCGTTTCATGTCCTGCAGAATCTCCGGGGTAGTGGCATTGGCCCGTACCGTACAGGTCCAGTGGACCTGCACATTGCGGCGCTGGATCTCGTCAACAACGTTATAGACACGCTCCCGGCTAAGCATGAAGAGGGAGTCCACGAAAGCAATATCCTTCGCACCATATCTGTGGACCAATTCTTCCATTTCATCGACGATTCGCTCAGGAGAGAAAGAGCGGTACGAGACGCCGTATGTGCCGTGGTCGCAGAAGATGCAACGGTAGGGGCAACCGCGGCTCGAAATCATCGCGTGCTTCGGCAAATAGAGGCCATCGTTGGGCTGGGGGACATAGTTCCCCATGGGAAGTAGATGGCGGGCCGGCAGGGGCAGGTCATCCAGATTCTTCAGGAGCGGACGAGGCGGGTTTGTCACCACCTCATCACCGTCCCGGTAGAGGCAACCAAGGATGCCCTTAGGGAGTTCGCCGTTGCCGTACGCCTCGACCAACTCCAGCATGGTCATCTCACCCTCACCGACTACCGCAGCATCGAAGCAGTCGTGAGTCATGACCTCCTGGGAACAACTGGAGACGTGGGGGCCGCCAACAATGATTGTCGTTCCCGGCAATTCGCTACGAATGGCCGTGGCCAACTGCACGGCGTTGGCAAAAAAGATGCTGGAGGCCCCAATACCCACGATTGTTGGCTGCAATTCCCTCAACCGATCCAGGGTCTCCCTGAATCCAAGGTCGATGGCCCCGGCATCGATAATCCGGACGGGAATCCCGCTGCGTTCAAGAACTGCGGCGATGGAAGCGAGGCCCAAGGGCGGCGAATTGAAGAAGAGGCTTTTCAGGATAATGGCCAGCTTACCTTTCCCCTGCTCTGGAGTGGGCGGAGGATTGACCAGGACCACCGATGTCTTGCCATTCCCTCTCATCGAAGCTCCCTAAGCCAAAGTGTGCCCGCTTCGACCAGGCGTCGAATGCCGCCGGACCGGAGAACAAAGGCACTCTGACGGGCGAACGTTTGCGGGCGGAGATAGAAGCGAAGATACGCGTTTCGCTTGACTCCGGCTAAATATGATACGTCGCACTCCCCAGAACTCAAGTAGGGGATTGTCCCATCGTTGCGTCCGGCGACGTAGTCGCTCCAGAAGGCGGGGTCAAGGAGTCCCTCCTCAACGGCCTGCTCCTGAAGCAATGTCTTTGGGTTGGGGATGGTGACAGTGTAGCTGGCCCAGTCCAGGGGTAGGCGACGAGAGAGCGCCACCGTTGCTTCGATGTCCTTACGAGTCTCACCAGGGTAACCCAGCATGAAGTAGCCGTGCAGCTTGAAGCCCATTCGATGGGCGCTCGTTACCACCCTTTCAACCTGGTCGAGGGTAATCCCCTTGCGCATCTTCTCAAGGATGTGAGGTGTGCCCGATTCGATGCCCAGGTGGAGCATGTAACATCCTGACTTGCGCATGGCCAGGAGCAGATCATCGTTGAGCAAATCGATGCGAGTTCGGGCATTCCAGCGGAACCCGAATTTCCGTCGTTGCATCTCCTCAAAGACCTGGTGCGCCACCTTTCGATTGGCCCCAAAGGTCTCATCGAACATGACGATTTCTTTGGCACCAAAGGCCCGCTCAGCTCGCTCCATCTCTGCAAGTATTCGCTCCGCCGTGTGGAAGCGGAACTTCTCGCCCATGTATATCTGGGAGCAGAAGGAGCACTTGTACGGGCAGCCGCGAGAGGTGAGCATGGTGACGAAGGGACTCTTGACCACGACGCTGCGGTAGCGGTGAAGCGGCAGCAAGTCCAGGGCCGGCATTGGAAGGTCATCAAGGGTACTCACCCAGGAGACACGCTGGTCAACTACAATCTCGTTGTTCTCTCGGTATACCGTGCCGGGCACGCCAGCCAGGGAACGGCCTGCGTCTGCGCGGCCCAGCAATTCCATGAGCGAATGCTCACCGTCACCAATCACGCCGACATCGAAGTCCGAGTACTTGAGGGTCTCTTCGGGAAAGGCGGTGACGTGCGGGCCACCGACGATCAAGGGAACGCCGGGGAACCTCTTCTTGAGATCTACCGAGGCCTTTCGAACTGCGGGCCAGGCCAATGTTGTTGTGGATACCCCGATCAGTGCCGTTCCATCGGGAATCTCATCCATGACGCGGGAGAGGGGCCTCAGTGGGGCCTCGCCGTCAATAATGATCGGTCGATAGCCGTCGGCCCGCACAGTAGCCGCCAGATAGGCCAATGCTAGCGGCGGGTATGTGCCGGTGACGTTGGTCTCCCGCTGGTCGGTTACTTCCGCCAGGCGTAGCAGTGCGACACTCCTCACCCGTTCACCTCCCGCGCCGCTGCTGCCACACCATCGGCAATCTGCTCAAGGCGATGATCGCTCAGCCCCGGGTAGAGAGGAAGATGAACCACCTCGCCCTCAGCCCTCTCGGCCACCGGGCAAAGCCCCGGTCGCCCACCCAGGTCAGGGAGTGCGGAGCATGCAGACATGTATCCTGGTGAGAAGTCGATACCATGCCGACGCAACGCAGTTCCAAAGGCTGTTCGTTTACTGTGCCGCAAGGCGAAACTGACGAAGATATGGTCACCGCCGGGAGATGCCGCGGCAGGCGGTCCTGCTATGCTACGGGCACGCAACAATTGAAGCAAACGGTTGCCCAATTGGCGTCTCTCTTCGTTGCGTGCATCGATGGTCTCCAGTTGGCGCAAACCGGCGGCGGCCTGGGCGGCTCCGGGTAACCACTGGGAGCGCAGAAGATCTTTGCTCGACAGGGCTCGAGGAGGTTCCTCAAAGGCCTTATGTACGGGGTCGGCATCAGATTGCGGAGCGAATCTGAGCAACGGCCCCAGGGTGGCACCAAAGAGCACGGGCCGAGTGGCCAGGAACATGCTTAGAGCCGTCCCGCCTTCCTTCAGCAGTCGGCGTGCCGGTGGACGACCAAACTTGCCCAGTGTATCAGTCATTCGTTGGGACAACGCCTCGTCGCTCGTGGTCACCATCCCACCGGAGAAGGTCGTAAAGTTCTTGGTGATGCCGAAGGTGAAGTATGCTGCCCGACCGAGGGACCCGGTTCGCTGAGCACCGGCCATGGCGCCGCTGGACTGGGCGCAGTCTTCAAGGAGATCGAACCCGTTTTGGGTGCATAGCTTCTGCAGCCCCTTCACCGGGCATGTACGCCCGAAGAGATGGGTGGGTATCACCGCCCTTGTGCGAACCGTTATGAGAGGCTTCACCGTGGCCGCGCTGATCTCAAAAGTAGTTGGCTCGACGTCGGCGTAGACGACCTTGTGGCCCGTCAGCCGCAGCAATGCCGGGATGGCGAAGTAAGTAAATGCTGGGACAATGACTTCGGAGCCAGGGGGATAGTCCAGGGCATCCATGAGGACCGCGAGTCCCATCCGTCCGGATGGAACGAAGTGGGCCGCGCTGGTGCCCACCCAACGGGCGAAGGCAGCTTCGAATTCAGCCACCGCCGGACCGTCGTCACGGCGACGTACCGTGTCGGCCAGAAAGGCCAGGGACTCTCGCCAGGTGGCGGCAGGTGAAAAGCGGGGGATCATTGTTTGCCTCCGGTTGTAGCGGTGCCGAAACGGTCAGTCGGTTCGACACGAGGGCTGTCCAGCAGATTCAGACGCCAGGCTAACATCTCTTTGCCATAGAACCGAAAAGTACCACACTCTTCGAAACCCCACGAAGTCAATTGGCGAGCGGCCAAAGGGTTGTCGGCATCAGTGGTGATTTTGACGTAGCGGTGGCCGAGGGCAGCGAGCTCGTCAAAGAGGACCTTATTTATCAGGCCGGAAATGCGCTGCCCTCTCAGGTTTGGCTCAAAAGAGCAGAACATGGACTCTGCCGTGACCGTCTCGAGGCCGGGTACGCCGCTGCGACCGAAGTAGAGGGCTGACTGCGCCATCCTCCAGAGTATTCCTGGGCGCCTCAAAAGGCCGGGTAGGGCGGCTGCGGCCAGCAGGGGCGCTCGCCGCAGCGCACCTTGGCGAAACATTCGAGGGCCGTTGTTACTCCCCGCTATGAATCCTCTGACCTGGCTCTCTTCGACGTAGACGTATCCACGGAAATCCCGATGCGCGATCAGGGCAGAGTAGACGGCACGCAGGAAGGGAATACCGAGCTGCGCCCAGAGACTGCTCCCCATGTCCGCCTGGTGTAAGCGGGCCACGTCCGGAAGGTCTTCAGCACTCATGGGGCGAATGCGGGAGAGGACCTCCGGGTCAACAGTTAGTGGCTTGACCAGCGCTTCGCTCATGAGCCGTCGTTGTCCCCCCGGGGAGTGCCCTGCTTGTGGGCGCGACGAATGAAGTCCCTGAACTCGTCCATACGAACGGCACGGTCCTGGGCCGCCAGGAAGTGGCCCAGGAAATCCTCCCAGCTAAACTCGAAAGACTCGTCGAGGAGGCGGCGGATGAGTTGTACTGTGTGGGTGTTGAGGTGGCCGAATTCTTCGAGGGCAGCTTGCGCCTTCTCCCATAAGTCGTCGGGCCCGGAGAGGTGGTCAATGAGGCCGATGTTCGCTGCCTCCTCGCTCTTCACCTGGCGGCCGGTGAGGGCCATGCGACGGGCCCGGCCCAAGCCAATGAACTTCGCCAGCCGGAAGGTCCCCATGCCGGGAATGAAGCCCATGCGGACGTCGTGGAAATGGTAGAAGGAGTCGTTGGAACCGACCCGAATGTCGCAGGCCAGCGCCAGTTGCAGCCCGCCGCCGGCAACTTCGCCATGAAGGACGGCGATGGTCAGGGCGGGTAGCCGTTCGAGGGCTCGCCCGATCTTCTCCCAGCGATTGAAGCCGTGGATGTCAGGCGTGTCTTCGGGCGCGAAGTCGCTCAAATCGATGCCGCTGCAAAAGTCGCTGCCACGGCCACCCAAAAAGAGAACCTCGACATCGGTTTCATCTTCGATGTAGGCAAAGAGCTTGCGCAGCTCGCTGACCATCTGGATGTTGATGGCGTTGCGCACCTCGGGCCGGTTGAGCCAGACATGAGCAATGCGTCCCTGCACTTCTACATCGAGAGTCTGAAGCTCCATGGTTCCTCCTACCACTGGACGAGAGCGGTTTCGATGGAAACCCCCGGGCCCATGGCGATGGTGACGCCATATTGGCCTTCCCGGGTGATGCCCTCCTGCATCAACTCCTGGTATGAAAAAATGAAAGCGGACGACGATACATTCCCGAAATTTCTCAGGATGGTTTTGGTGTGGCGCACATCCCAGTCAGTAATACCGAGGTTGTACTTGATGCTGTCCACTACCTTCTTGCCGCCGCTATGGACGACCCAGTGGGTGATATCACGCTTCTTCAAGTTGTTGCGTTCGAGGAGCGCGCTAATGGGCTTTTCGATGGTCGCGCCAATGGCGTAGGGAATATCCCGTCCCAGGTAGAAGGTCCAGCGGCCGTCTTCGAAGTCGTAGCGCATCTCCTGGCTCACCTCGCTCACCAGGTAGGACTCGAAGTCGAGGAGGCGGGGCCCATCGCTGGCACCGTCCTGGTCGTTGACCCGCACCAGCAGAGCGGAGACGGCATCGCCAAATAGGGAGTTGACCACTGCGGTCCGCATAGTCATGTCGAAGACGTAGCCGGCCGAGCAAATTTCGGCGGAGAGCAGCACCACGTTCTTGCCCGGGTTCGCCTGGGCAAAGCGGGCCACGGTAAGGAGCCCGTTCATGCCGGCGTTGCAGCCCATGCCGACAATGTCGATGCGCTGTACATCGCGGCGCATTTCCAGCCGGGCTGAAACCAGTGAAGAGAGGGAGGGACAGAGCATGCCGGTGGTGGTCACGGTGACCATGAAGTCGACATCCTGCGGGGTCAATCCCTGCGCGGCCATGCACCCTTCCACTACTTCGGCCCCAAGTTTCACCGACCAGTGGCGATGCTTCTTCAAGAGAGCTTCGCCGTCCTCGTCAGAGATGTTGCCACCTGCGTCCGGTTCGGGCAGCACCAGGTGGCGTTTCTTGATATGGCTGTTCGTGAAAAACTGGATAAGCCTCGGGTCGTCGGTCTTGAAAAGCTCGACGAGGTCTTGCTGCGTGTAGGTGTCCGGAGGGTTGGTGGTGGCGACAGAGACTATCCGCGAGGGTCTCATTACTCTTCCTCCTGGCCTTGCCGGGCGTAGAGGCGGGCCTGTGATTCCTGAACGAATTCGCGGCCAGTGGAGCCATCCCTGGAGCGGTCCAGCGCGGCCTTCGCCAAACGGGTGGCGAGGGCATCCCTGGCAGCCGCCCGTAGGGCCCAGTCGCGTGCTTGCTCTACGAGCTGGTCAGCAGGAACCAGGAGGTCCGCCAGTCCGATTTGCACGGCTTCTTCGCCGCTAAGCTCTCTGCCGAAAAGAATCATCTGGCGTGCCAGGGGCTGCCCTACGGTCCTGGGAAGTCGCCAGGTGCCGCCGGCCGCGGGGATTATCCCGAGGCTCGTTTCGGGGAGGGCGAAGCGGGCCTCAGCAGTGGCTAGGCGGAGGTCGCAGGCAAGCGCCAGTTCCATGCCCCCGGCGATGGCCGGACCACCGATGGCGGCCACGGTGGGCAGCGGCAGTTCCTCGATGCGGTCGAAGAGGGCGAGGCTGGGAATCTTGTAACCATCCGGTTTCGTGCGGCTGCGAATCTCGTTGAGGTCTGCGCCGGCACAGAAACGACCCGCAACGGCGCTGCCGATTACGACAGCTCTCACTGACCCGTCGGCAGTGAATCGGTCGACGCCCTCCTTCATCGACTTCACCATCGCATCACTATATGCATTTGCCTTGCCAGGCCGGTTGAGGAGGAGGTAGCCGACACCCTCATCAACTCGCACTATAATCTCTTCGGTCCTGTTCACGCGCACGCCCCTCCGGCCCTAAATATCGACAAATTAACGCGCGAAGTCAAGGAGCGGAGCGAGCCGTCCTTAGCTGTTTTGAGGCGCAATCCACCTTGTCGCACAACCAAGACCAACGGATGGTGACGTGCTCTCTAAGTGCTTCCACCGACGAATCGTAGTCCCCCGTCGGGTCCCACTTCCAGCCGTCCTCGAGGGCTGAGTCACGCAGCAAGTTGTGGAAATGATCGATGTGTCCCAGGACGAACTCAGAGGTCACGCAACTGCTGAGAGTGGTCTGCAACGCCTGCCACATCTGACCCTCCAAATCGGGGTCCATCAGGAAGCGATGGTAGAGGTGGTTGCCCCATGTGGGGTTACTCCCCGGACCAGAGAAAGCACCGTAGCGAATCGGCTGATTATGCGCCAGTGGGCCAGTAAAGAAACCCTCCAGACCTCCCGTGTCATCGTCGTAATAGCGGCCAAAGGTCAGGTCGTGGTCCCAGGGAATTACGTACCACCAACCGGTGGACTCGATGTCGTGGTAGAGCAGGTAGTTCTTGTGAATGTGGTCACTCTGGCTGATGAGGACATTGGCCGTCATGTAGCGCAGCAGTGAACTGGGGTTCATGTCGGACGGTAGTTGGGTGGCGGCATCGGACCATCCATGCAGCGCGCTGATGAAGGAAGAGAGGTCATCGAAGGGCTCCTCTTCCCGCAGCTTCTTCTCAAATGGGCCGACATATTCCAAAGGGGTTGTGAGCTCTTCCAATTTGGAGTCTTCTGCCTGATAGAGGGATCCCCTGTCGTCCATGGAGCGGGCAGCGAAGAAGTCAGTGCGAGGGTTCTCCACATCGACGTAGATACCCCGGTATTCACCGTTTACTTCCAGGCGTACGAAGCGGGCCCGAGAAGATAATACGCCCAGCAGTTGCATGACGTCGTAACTCAGCTTCTCTCGCATCATGGTCGGGTCGGTGTACTGAGCATTGAGGTTGAAAACTCGTCTTCCGTATCCCCACTCGTCTTCACAATAGGTGCCGGAAGGGAGCTTCATCTTCCAACTCTTCTTGGGGAAGTTTCGGGAACTCAGACCGCGATAGCGAACCTTCGCATCAGCGTAAGTTTCGTCTCCGATTCGCACCGTGGCAGAGAAGTAGTCATTGCTATATGGATTCGCTTCGAGGAGGGCCAGGTCGCCAGGCGAAATTTCAATTGAGTACGTAGGGAGAGCGGTCTGGAGTGGCGCTTTCAACTCAGCCAGGTCAGATTCCGCGGCGGGGCAGGAGAAGAGCTCCGGCCCCTCAAATGGCCCCGGAATCTCATCGCCATCAGAGAAGGAGAGACCTTGCTCATCAGAGAAGTCCGTTTGAATATGGGGGGATGGCGTCTCCCCTTCCAGGTTGCAAGCTCCAAAGCTGATCGTCACGAGGGCGTAAGCTACTGATTTTCGACAACTCATTTGGCTGAGCATAGGGCTACCCGTCCAGATTCATTCATACGGAGAGAGACTGTGAACGGAGTTCTACCGGGGCAAGTGGTGGGAGGCTACAGGCGTACTACTTTCTCAACAGATCTCTGAACCATTGAATGGTCGTATCCCTGCTCAATTCGCCGATGCCCGTGGTGAGAGGGATCTCCTTCGGGCAGACCTGGACGCAGTTCTGGGCATTGCCACAGTCCGTGATACCACCTTCTCCCATGATGGTGTGGAGGCGGTCGGCTTTGTGGTATGCCCCGGTTGGATGTTTGTTGTGCATGGCTACCTGGCCCAACGGTGCCGGGCCGACGAACTTCGAGTCGTCGTGGAATTGCGGGCACGCCTCCATGCAACATCCGCAGGTCATACAGCGAGAGTAAGTGTACCTCTCCTGAGCCACTGCCGGGTCAATGCGCGGGCTGCCCTGATGGATGTCGTGGACCGTATCGATCTGGATCCACGCTTTCACCATGTGCAGCGCATTAAACATCTTCTCGCGGTCAACCTGGATATCCCGGACCACCGGGAACTTGCTCAAAGGCTCCAGGACGATGGGTTGCTCAAGACCGTCAATCAGCGTTGCACACGCCTGGCGCGGAACACCGTTGACGATAACGGAACAGGCCCCGCAGACCTCTTCCATGCAGTTGGCTTCCCAGACCACTGGTTCCACCCGCTTGCCTTCGGTGTTCACCGGATTCTCCCGAATACGCATGAGCACCGAGATGATGTTGTGCTGGGGCTCGTACGGAATCTTGAACTCCTCCCAGTAGGGTTTGCTTTTGGGGCCTGCCTGCCGGCGTACTTTCAAATGTATTTCTTTCGCCATTGGTCGCCTCCTTGCCTATCGGTAGTCCCGGGGGACATCCGGGGAGATGATGGAAGTATCAACTGGCTTGTACGTTATCTCAGGACCACTTGCCGTGTGCTTGGCCATGGTGTGCTTGAGCCACTTCTCATTGTTGGCTTTCCACTTCCTGACATACTCGTCGTAGGCCGGGTCACCTGGGTGAGCATCAGGCATCTTCAACTCGAATTCCGGCTTGTAGTGAGAGCCGCGGCACTCGTCGCGCATTCTTGCGCTCTTGGCGATGACCTCGGCCAGGACGATCATGTCCTGCACCTGGCGGGCATAAGGAAGTCCGGCGTTGGCCCACTCCGCCTTATCGTCCAACGCGACGTTGGCCGCTCGCTCCTTGAGTCCCTTGAAAGCCTCTAGTGCCAAGTCCAATTCCTGGTTGGAACGCTCCACTCGGACCCAGTCCTGCATGATCTTGCCGAGGTCGGTATGGAGTGTGTACGGATTTTCGCCATTGGTGCGATTAAGAATGTCCCCGTTGATGGCGGTCTGCCGCTTCACTTCGTCCGCCAGCGCCGCCTCGGGCACCGAATCTCCCGTGCGGTCCAGGTTCGTCAGGTAGAGGGAAACCGCGTTACCAGCGATGGAACCGCTGAACGAGGCTGAAAGCAAGGAATTGGCTCCGAGACGGTTGGCGCCGTGGTACTGATAGTCACATTCGCCACAGGCAAAGAGGCCTGGGATATTCGTCTGGTGATTGCTGGGATGTTTGGCCGCCATGGCGCCGCTGTTGACGTCAGCCTCGTAATCGCACCAGAGACCACCCATCGAATAGTGCACCGCCGGGAATATCTTCATTGGGACGGCTCGGGGGTCTTGGCCTGCGAAAGTCTCATACATTTCGAGGATGCCGCCGAGCCGCCGGTCGAGGAAGCCACGATCAAGGTGGGTCAAATCGAGGTAGACCATATCTTCGCCGCCGAGGCCGAGACCCATATGGCGAACCGCTTTCCAAATGGCCCGAGACGCGACGTCGCGAGGTACCGTGTTGCCGTAGGCCGGGTACCACTCTTCCAGGAAGTAGAATCGCTCTCCCTCCGGAATCGTCAACGGGTCACGAGTATCGCCTGCTTGCTTGGGTACCCAGACGCGACCACCCTCGCCCCGGGAAGCTTCTGACATCAGGCGGTGTTTGTCATGTCCCTTCATGCCGGTGGGATGGAACTGGATGAACTCACCGTTGGTGAAGTGAGCGCCTTGCTGATAGACGCGGCTGGCAGCAGCCCCGGTGGAATTGGTGCTGTTGGTAGACTGGTTGTAGACCAGACCCAAACCACCCGTTGCCAAAACGACGGCATCGGCGCGAAAGGCCCTGACTTCCATCGACTTGAGGTCGAGAGCCGAAATGCCGCGGCAACGGCCATCGCCATCCTTCAGGACCGACAGGAACTCCCACCACTCATACTTCTTCAGCAAGCCTCCCTCTTCGTGGGCCCGGATCTGCTCGTCTACTGCGTAGAGTAATTGCTGACCTGAGCTCGCACCGGCGAAGAGCGTTCGCTTGTTCTTCACGCCGCCAAAAAGCCGCAGGTCGAGAACTCCTTCCGCGGTTCGTGAGAAGGTCACCCCCATACGATCGAAGGTGCGCATCAGACCTGGGGCATCTTCACACATCGTCTTGACCGGGGGTTGGTCCACGAGATAGGCACCACCCTTAATGGTATCCATGATATGTTGCTCGATGGAGTCGCCTTGCCCCTTCGTATCCATACAGGCGTTGATGCCGCCCTGAGCACAGCAGGAGTGTGACCGCTTCACCGGAAAGAGAGAGAAGAGGTCCACCGGATGGCCATTTTCCAATGCTCTAAGCGCGGCCCACAATCCACCCAGGCCGCCGCCCACCACAATTACCTTTGGTTTTGCACGCTTCGCCATATCTGACTCCTTTCGCCCGGGTCTCCCCACACGTTCTTATGCAAAAAATGCCTGGTTGAAGCCCCACAAGCCGTGGAAGCCCATGAACACCAAAACCGCAAAGAGCCCCACGCCTGCCAGCCCGACCAGATTCTGCGCTCGAGGGTGAGTGGCAACGCCCCAGGTGATGGCCATCAGCCATATCCCGTAAGCCAGGTGGAACGATGCCAGCAAGACGCCGAGCATGTAAACCACCATTATGCCGGGACTTTGCAAGGTTGTGGCCATGTGGCCAAAGAGGTTGCTCGTGACTGCCTCACCGGCGAAGCGGGTGGTGCCCACGTGATAAGCGATAAACGCGAAAGTTGCCACGGCGGTGATGCGCTGCAGGAAGTAGCCCCAGTTCTGCACGTATTTGTACTGAGTGACGTTGTTCTTCCCCTGCCACCAGATCACGGCACCGTACACCGCGTGGAAGAGGATGGAACCAAGTAGCGCAACCTCCAATAACCGAATGTAGTTGATGTCGTTGATAAACTTCACCACATGGTCGTTGTAGTAACCGGCACCGTACTCAGCCATGTTGTCCCGGCGGGACAACGAGTTCTCCCACATATGGAAGATCAAGAATACGCCAGCCGGCACCAGTCCCGTCAGCGAGTGGAACTTGCGCAGCAAAAAGTGTCGATTGAGCCCGTCTTGCATGTGGCCCCCCGCAATCCAAAGTAACGTCCGATCAATAGAAGACGCGGGAAGTAAAGCACAACCATGTCCAAATCGCAAGAAGCGCGAAGTCGGCCTCGCGAATGGGAAGAGGCCTTCGAAGTACAACCTGTAGTTTCCAATCAGGATTGTGCTCGAACATAGTCAGACGAGCGAGAGCGACCGGGACCTACAATCCCCACATCGACGGCCAAAGAGGACGTTGGCGCCATCCATCGCATCCTCAATGGCCTGTTGCAGTGACGGATAAGGCGCATTCTCAGTTCCACAATTGGCCGCGCAATCAGACCCAGCAAGCACATAGATACTGGGAGCCGTAGGATCTGGTGGGTCTGGATAGAGCTGCTCCGGGCAGTCAGCGGTCGGGAGGAGAACCGGGGTACAACCCCCCGAAACTTCGGACAGCTCTCCCGGTGGGCAGATCTCGTACCCTGGTTCACAATATAGTCCATCTGCTGACTCTGACCAACCGGAGGGGCATTTGGCCATTCCCCCTGAAGAACACTCTGCGCCGGATTCGGGGAGCCAGAGTTGTTCACATGCGCGCTGTCCGACGATTGCGCATCCGCCCCGGGAAGCGCCAGATGCCCAGTGGGGCAGTGGTCAAACATGCGCTGCGGCAGATTCAGTTCCTCCACCGTGGTTCCAACCTCCAGGCAATTGCCTCCGAGCAGCGGAATCGGTATGTACGGAGCATCGGCGACTACCCGTCAACGTCGAAGTCAGTTGCGGTTTCCCAGACCGTGCCCGCGGTCGCTTTGCCGACGCAGGGCGCTTTCTTGACTTCTTCCTTGGTTAGCGGGTCGACGAAGCTGGCGCCATCAAGCAGGAGAGCGGCGATGGTCTTGTCGTCGAAGCCCACGCAATTCGTTTGGAAGGCGAATTCATCGCCGTTCACGATAGCTCCTTGTGCCACCACGTTGCCCGAAAAAGAGCTGACTGCCTGCCCGCCATCTTCGGCGGCATAGAAGAATGCGCTGGCGCTAGATTTGTCAACGATTACGCCGTTTCGTTCCGCTTCCAGGATGGTGTTCTCCTGCACCGCGACAGAGTTGGGCTGCGAGAGTCTGGAAAGGTAGATGGCATCAGCCATCTCAATGTCTTTATTGAGGTCAAAATCTGGTTTCATCCCGGTCCGGATGGAGACGAACTCATTGCCAAACGCCAGCCCTTCTGAATCACCGGTGTAAGCTAGCCCTACCAATTCCACTTCGTAGAAAGCGCAATTCAAGACGTCGGCCCGAGAACTCCCCTGGACCCAGATTCCTGAGAGAGAGGTGGCGCTTACGTCGACGCCGTGGATTAGCGAATTGGAGCCTGTCCACGAACCTGAAGAGGCACCGTCAAGCAGAATGCCGGCCCCCCCACAATCTTCAATTGCAGAGTCAGATATTTCAAACTGTGGTGTCTGTTCGTCGCCCCAGGTGACGCTGATGCCGTGGGCGATGTTCGCACTGGAAGCTCGACTGTCGGGGCTGTAGACACCCCGAACCTTGGAGTCAGACACCGTGACGTAGCCGCCGAATTGGGCGATACCGTATGTCTTTGAGTCCTCCACGAGGACATTGGATATTTGAGAACCAGATCCCGCGAGCGAGTCTGCCGTTCCCGGATCCAGAGTGGCTCTATCCAGTGCGATGCCGCCTCCCGAACTGTTTATGACTGCAGATTGGCTGATGGAGATGCGTGCCTGCTGAACTAGAATCCCGATTCCATCCGTGTCCGCTACCACACATCCCCCCAACTCCAACGCGCCGGCCGCAGAATCGGGTGTAATTAGAGTGCCCGGAGAGTCAGCTTTGCCCTCCGAACTCGGTGCGTCTCCATCGGTGACGTCTCCGTGTCCGTCGCCCCCCTGCGCCGGCTCACCCTCTGGTCCGATGGTCACAGTAGAGCCGTCGCTTACAACAATTCCTGCACCCTTCCCCTCAGAGCCATTGTCTTCTACTGAAGATGACGAAACGCTGGCCTCGCTGCCCGAGACCACGACCCCGTATAGAAAGTTATCGCTGACACTAAGGGAGTTGAGGCTGACGTTGGAAGACTCAAGGACATACACTCCAACGCCGGGGTAATCCGTTCCGCTGCTTTGCCCCGAGACGTCGGTGTCACGAATTGTTGCCCCCGAGCAATTGTGCACCAGGAGACCAAGGCCGCCATTTCCTCTAAGTGCAATCCCAGCGACTGTGATGCCGTCCGCCCCGGCCAGGGCCAGAGTTTCCTGATCATCGGAAGAACTGATGGTGGTTCGCAAAGGGCCGGCGCCCGCTAGGTCCACCTGCTCTTCCAAGCGAACGCTCTCTTCGTATATTCCCGCAGCGAGTACCAATGTATCCCCCTTAGAGGCAGCTTCAAGAGCCCCGTTGATGGTTGGGTAGGGGTGCACGAGGGTCCCGTCGGCTCCGGCCAGAAGTGCCAGTGGATTGACGAAGATGAGAGGGGTATCCGGTAGAGGACTGACGTAGCACTCATAGCCTACTGCGTCGCTGCATGCGGGGCCGGGATTGCCACATAATTCGCCCGCCTGCTTCAAGCAGCCTTGCCCGAAGCAGACGACAATCGCCACGAGCGCCAATCCAGTCAGGGAATCCCTTGCCTGGATCGGTAGAAGAGTTCTATTGGTCACGCCCCCCCCTTCAAAACCGAATTCCAGTGCCGAGGGAGAAACCTCCGTCGGGCAGCGGCAAGATCTCCCAGGCCAGCGGCGGCGACTTGCCGCTGCCAGGATCGCGAAGTAGTCGCCAGACGACACCGCTGGCCATTAAGGCTACCCCAGTTCCGTAGAGCACCCAGGCACTGGTCTCAAGAGTGCTGACGCGGTCATCATAAAGCTGGTTGTAGTGTTCCTCTGGAGAGAGCGGCAGATCGTCTGTGCCCCCCCCTGCAAGTGCTTGCCGGTTGGTTGCCAGGGGCCCACAAAGTTCTGCCGCTTCGGCCGCCACATCGTACTCGGCGCGATAGGCGAGGTAATGCACGGCTCCTCCGGCCGCAGCAGTGGCAACTCCCGCACCTATGACAACCCAGGAGGCCCAATGTGTGCTCTTCCCCACTGAACTGGGAGCTTGGATGCTGCTGACATCGGGCATGCTGGTAGGTTGTGCGCTGCCCGGTTGGAGGTACATGGTCGGGGTCGGCCCCAGGACATCTGCCAGGTAGAGCAGGCGAGTGCTCTCTGCCGCACCAACAACGAATGCCCCCGGTCCTCCCGTGACGCCGCTACCTCCTTCGACCAGGAGGTTCACCTCGCCGATGTTTCCTTCTACCTCCACCACGCCTTCTGCTACCGTTACTTTGCTCGGAGCGTGGTTCGGCTCCAACATGAATCGGGTGCCGCGAACCGCTACGGGAACCATTACGCTATCCGGTCCCTGGAGCACTTCCAGCATGATCTTGAACCAGCCGTCTTCCTGTTTCTCTATGTCGTAGGAGACGTTTCCCCGCTGTTGCTTGTAAGGTACTTCGGAGTCCGGATCGCCCACAGTGAATAGAAGCGGTTCTTCAGGGCTGCATTTTGCACACTCCAGAACGAAGCGAGAACCTTCTGAATCCAAGATGTGGAGTTGAACCTGCGGATAATGCACGAGTAGGACGCCGCCGACCGGAATCCGAGAGCCGCGTCGAATCTCCCTGGTTCTTCCCTGAATGGAGAATTCGGCAGCATCTGTGGCCTCTACTTCCGCAGCTTTGACCTGAATTCGGGTCACCTCGACCCCCGAGATGGGCGCTGCTCTCGTTATTGAAGTATGACAAGTCGAGCCGCAGACTACGAGGAGCAATACCAGAGCGATCCGCGTCGATGCACGCGCGGATCTGTTGGCCGGGAGTTGAAGCAGAACCAGTTGTAGTGATTGGTTTGAATTGGCGAACATGTCTAATAGCCTACCGCGAGGACCGGAAGGCGGCAAGGCGTTTCTCTGCGGCCAGATGAGCAACCGATCTGATCACGGCTGTACCCCGGTCCGTTCTTGAAGGGAGGTATGGCGTT
>CAZFVN010000115.1:0-17894 GCA_964522395.1 uncultured Myxococcales bacterium | reverse complement strand
GCTCAGAACGACACACTCAGCGCAGAACGGGGGGTACAAAGTCAATCAGATCGGTGGCAATGAGGTCTTGCGCTAAGAGCCCGAGAGGGCGAATCAGAAAGGTCTCGTCGCCTACAGGGAACGCAAAACTCTCCACCAATGCCGTCAACTAGAAACCCAAATGCCCAGGGCAGGGGGCGCACATAGTCATGAGTTGACATAATGCACCTTATCGGCGCATCAGGTATTCCTGGGCAGGGGGGCTGGACCGACGGTAGGCAGATTCACCGATCCCCATCTGACCACCAAATAGCCGGCTCTTTCCGTGCATATCTACTGATCCCCGCGACTGATTTCAGCGGTACCCCTCGCGGCGGGCACCAACGGTGCCGATCTAGGGGCCGCCGTGCGTCAACTGTGATCGGTGTCTACGCAGCAGGCGCCGTAAGTGCCGAGCCAGTGGCGGTCGCGTGTCTACTGTGACCGATGGCTACTCGTCAGTTTCCGTGAGTTTGCGCCAGAGATGAATTGGAATGTCGAAGTCTGGGCGCAATAGCAATGGCATTGGCACTCCGCTGGGAAATGGTTGCGCCAGGATGAGTGCGTGGGAAAAGGCATCGACGGATGGCGCACCTCGGCTGGCACGAACGTAGCGGCCCGCGGCGGTAAGCGACTTCGCACACGATCCTTCTAGCGCCAATGCCGACATCTGGAGAGCCTGAATGGAACTCTGCCCTGGAAAATGGCGGGACGCGAAACGCAAATGTGCCTTGGTGCGCAACGTCTCGTTGGAAATGGACTCATATGGGTAGAAGTTGTCCTGGGCCCATGTCAGAGCTTTCCATTTGCGCAGGTTCATCGGCTTTTCAGGGAGAGTCAAGCCCTTGAACCCACCAACTACAGCCAGAAGCATCAGCGTCATCAGGAAGACTCTAGTGTGTAGCGCGGTCCTCGCTCTTATTCCAGCGGTCGCCTGCCAGAAGAGGATTGCCAGGCCAGGAACTACGAGTATCAGGAGAGGAATCAAGCTCGAGAGCCCGTGAAGGCCGATGAGATGGCCCAGATTGACGGTTACAAAGCCTCTGCGAAGCATGGGCAATGCAGCCTCAACAAGGGGATTGAAGAAGGCCGTATGGAAGCCTTGGGAAACCAGTGAGCAGGCCCCCGTAACGGTGACCGAAAGGACCACCAGAACAGTCACAATGAGCCGTGATGTGAGACGGCAACCGTGCGTTGCCAGACGGTCCATTCCGTGGAGAACGAGGAGGCCGGCAAAGGGGACAATTGGAACGATATAGCGCGGTCCCAGCGTCCAGCCACCACGCCATAGGGAATGGCAGGAAATGAAGACTACCAGGGCTCCAACGGCCGTCAGGTTTGTGGCGAACGAGGCCCGGAAGTCGCTAGAATCACGGCGAAAATGGCGAATGTAGTAGGTAAGTGGGACGATCACCATCAGGACCATCCATGGGGCGAAGAAGAAGAGCCCTTCAAAGGGTGAAACGAAGGCCCCGAAGAGGTTCTCGAGTTTAGGTTGACGCAGGCCCATGAAACCGGGCGCGATATCCTTCACGAATTGCGTATTCTCGAGGGTGGCATAGGCAGTCTTGTGGGGACCGCCGAAGGCCGACCAATGGAACCACCCCAATAGAATCGCGGGGAGCGCCCCACCCCCACAAAATGCGAGGAAACTTCTTAGAGTGAAGCGGTTGCGCAGCGCATAGACGAAGAGGACCAGGCTGACCAGCGCCATGGGGTATTCCACAAAGACTGCCATGCCCGCGCAAAGCCCCGAGAGCGCTGGCCAGAGTAGCTTTTCGCTACGCTGAATCTTCCACGCGCAGAGGAACCCAAAGAATAGGAAATAGGTCGATATCTGATGGCCCGCAAACATGTGGCTGTACGTGTAGACCATGGAGCCGAGGGCAATGGCGATGGTGAGAAGATCTGAGAGTACCGGGTCGTAACCATTGATAGTCGCGAACCGACGGAAGGCCACCAACATGAAGAGTGTGGGTATGATTACGGTAAAGAGCCGGAGTATCAGGATGATAGTCTCCATGGACGGCGCTTCGCCAGTGGTTGCTTTGGCGATTCCGTAGAGTGCGGCGTAGAACGGATAGCCGAGGAAGCTCGAGCCTGGGGCTTTGGCAGAATAGAGGGGGCCGGCACAATGTGGGGGCTTCAATTCGGGATCGTCGCAAACCAGCGCTTTGTCATTGACATAGCCCCAGCGCTTGTAGACGACTCCTTTGTCGGTAAACCCCCTACCCCCGTCTCTAGCCGTACGCGTGCCGATGACGAAGGAGCCTTCTTCTACCATTGCCGCGGTCATGTAAATGCGAACGCGTTCATTGGGATTGTGTATGTCGAAGAGGAACTGGGGATAGAGGTATGCCGCGCCGATGGCCACCCAAAGGAGTATGGAGCTGATGCGACCTATCCTTGGAGAGGAAGTCATTTGCCACTCCGCCCAGGGGGATTCCACCCGTGATGCAGATGGACCTCTCCAAACTCGATGGTGCCTCGTTTCTTCAGCTTCTTGAGTGCTTTCTTCAAGCTTTTGGAGAGCTTCTTCTCGCCAACTACCCAAAGCCCGTCACGACGGCCTCTAGTCAGCTTCGATTGCTTGCCACCCTTGTCACAGACTAGAGGGAAACCGGCGAGAGCTTGCGCCTTGTGAACCATTCCAGCACGGTTTATCAGGACGATTTCCCCGGCGCCAAGTCGGCCTTCAATGCGGGTGGCAGTAACTTCCCAATCCTCTGCGGAATGGTTGGTCGGTCCCGTTGGGATCAGCGAAAGCAGCCAAAAGGAAACAGCGAGAGTTGTCGCTGCCGCCAGCCACCAGGCCCCGGCGATCGACACATCCCTCCACTGGATTCTCTCTTTCTTGCTTACCGCTGCCAACTTAGCACCAACCAGAATATTGAGTTACCACCCCCCTACCCCTCGGCAGGTTGTTCCAGGATCGGGACCATAGCAAACCGTGCGCGCGTGCGCAACCGTTGGATCTTCTTAGGGAAGTATGACGAGCTTGTAGGAGAGCCCGTTGCCCCGCTGGAAATTGATAGGTACGAGCAGGCCGACTTTGGGGAGCCAGCCATCGTTGCACTCAGGGAGCGGCGGCAGGTTCACCATGAATTCCCAGAAGCCGGACCCCGGCTCCATGAACGGTTCCACCGAGAGCACCGGCATGGGCACCACGCCATCGGACATAAGACCGGGGATATCCTCTTCCATGAGGGCGAGGTCCCCGGTCAAAGCGTTATAGGCATCGACAATGGCACCGCCCAACTCAAAGACATTATCCCAGTTGCCCAAACTCTTGATGGCCTTCATGGTGGAGAGCGCGGCATCAACGACGTTGACAACGGTATCGCCAATATTGGGGCTGATGAAGAGGACTACGTTGTTGCCCGGTTCCGAATCGAATCCGTCCACCAACAAGGTCAATGCGGCCCCATCATTCACCGCATTGCCATACCCCGGCATATTGTACTGGATGGTGGGCGCATCGGGGCCGCTCACAGAGGCATCGATTGCATCAGAGATCATGAGCATAACGGCCATGGAGGCGGCGCATTTGCCTGCCTCGATAAGCAGTTTGTTGTAAGACGGCAGGGCTGACAAAGTGGCCTGAATGGCCATGGAAACTACCAGCTCCATGAGGGTGAAGCAGCCGGGACATGGGTCCGCTTCCCACTCCTCAGCGTTGGCCAGCATCTCCTCGAGGGTCTCCATGTAAGCGTTTTGTGCGAGTTGTATTTCGGCGACTACGGTGTCCCAGTCCGCTCTAGCCGCGTAGCGGGCCCCATCGCTTACATCCAATGCATCGAGTTCCTCGGCCTTTTCGCGAATCCACGACATGGTATCTTCTACGGTACCAACCTTATCCAGGGTCGGTTCCGCGGTCAGGTCGGCGATGTCCAGATTGAGTTGGGCCATGGAGGCGGCGATCGCCGCCACTGCAAGTTTGTACGCCTCGTCGCCCGGTTTCTCTTCGACGATGAGGTCGATGGTTGCCTGAGAGGGCCAGCCGCCTGGCGGAGTCTGGGCAATCGCTGCCACCGTTGCCCCAGTGCGGATGCGATTCTCTTTGAGTCCGGAGAGTTTCGTTGCCAGGAGCGCCTCATCTTCGGCTTCCACCGCGGCCAAAGCCTCGTCAAGGAGAGTATGCTGGGCTGAAAAGGCGCCGGAGAGTTGGGTCAGTGTGGGAGTGAGCATGTCATGGGCAACGACGAACTCGGCGGTGCCTTCCAGGTCGTTTTCAAGGTCTGTGCACGTGACCGTGTAGGTACCGGGTGTCGGGAAGAGGTAGCCATCCTCCGTTTGCTGCACGTCGAGGGCCGAAAAGCTGACTTCGTAAATCCCCGGGTTGTCGATGATCTCGCCGAGTCCGGAGAGGGTCCGGCAGGTCACCTGTACGGGCTTTTCAAATTTGGCCTTGCGTGCGATCCACGTTGACATCGCAGGTTCAGCGAATTGCTGCTCCTCTGCCGGGACGTCAGGGACTATCTCGATGGGCGCGATTTCCTCCAGTACATCGATGACCGCTATATTGTCTTCATCGGACTGGTCGGGGTCAGGATTGACGACGGAGCCATCGTCTAGCTGGTCGGTGTAGAAGGTGTCAGAGAGTTCTCCCGTTCCATCCCACAGATCAGCGGTGGACACGGTATCGAGGTCGAGGCCTCCGGAAGTGTCCATCTCAATGAGATCCGATCCGCCCGAGATATCTTCAACCGGCACGTCTTGCGGCTGGGTGGCCTCCAAGGGCAGATCGGTGGTGACTCCGTCTGCCAGTACGTCCATGGGAATGGACCCGTCCTCAGGCGTACCATCCCCTGCTGCGGTGTCGGTAGTGGTCAGGTCAAGGACGGTCTGGACATCGGCATCAGCCGTCGCGTCGGTTCCCGAATCGCCGTCGCTGGAGCCGCAGCTTGATAGCAGCGCGATTGCCACCAGCAGTGTCAGTCCTCTGGTTGCCTCATTCATGTCGCCCATCCTCGGCTCGCTGTTTTTCCGCTTTTCATTATCACGACTTTGTCTCTCTCGCGCAAGACGGTTGACTTCGAGCGCGGGAAGGCCTTTAGTAAGTAGAATGTTTGGTCAACCAGGAGGATGAGGAATGGACAAGGTCGTGAGCCTTATAAATGAGAATGCGCAGCGGTACATCGACGAGATGATCGAGCTGCTGAAGATCCCCAGTATTTCTGCCGACAGCACCATGAACGGGGAGACCCGGCGCGCGGGAGTCTGGATTGCCGACAAGTTGAATGAGATTGGTATCAACAACGTGGAGCTCATCGAAACTGGCGGCCATCCCGTGGTCTACGGCGATTGGCTCCACGCCGAAGGCAAACCGACTATTCTGGTTTATGGGCACTACGACGTGCAGCCTGTTGACCCTCTCGAGTTGTGGGATTCGCCACCCTTTGAGCCTGTTATCAAGGACGGCAATGTCTACGGCCGAGGCACCTCCGATGACAAGTCGCAACTACTGACCCACGTCTACGCCCTGGGCGCTTTGCTAAAGGAGAATGGCGAGCTCCCGGTGAACGTGAAGTTTTTCATTGAAGGCGAAGAAGAAGCTGGCAGCGAACACACTGCTCCCTTCGTCGTGAACAACAAAGAGCTTCTGGCATGCGATGCCGTGGTGATTTCTGACACCGCCTGGTACTCAGCAACGATGCCTACCATCGTCTACGCGCTGCGCGGACTTTGTTACATGGAGTTTATCGTCAAGGGTCCCAACCGCGACCTGCACTCCGGGATGTATGGTGGAATGATCCAGAACCCGCTTAACGCGGTGGGTAAGATCATCACCATGATGCAGGACGAAAATGGGGTGATCCAGATTCCGGGCTTCTACGATGATGTAGTGCCGGCGACCGATGCCGAGCGCGCCGAGTTTGCTGAAGTGGACGATCCGGACGAAGGGATCAAATCTGACCTGAAGATTCCTGCCATCTGGGGAGAAAAAGGGTACACAAGTCTGGAGCGCAACTGGATCCGACCATCGCTGGATGTTAACGGAATCTGGGGTGGATTTGCCGGCGAAGGGGCCAAGACGGTAATTGCATCGCACGGTGGGTTCAAAGTTTCATGCCGCCTGGTGGCCAACCAGAACCCCGAGAAGATCGCCAAGTTGATGGCTGATTTTGTGGAGGCTCAGTGCCCTCCGGGAGTCACCGTGGAGACCATCTATCATCACGGCGGGGAGCCGGTACTGGTGCCCACGGACAATTTCTTCATGCGCGCCACCGTGGCCGCATTTGACAAAGTCTTCGGCAAGAAGCCCGGTCTTGTGCGAGAGGGGGCCTCCATCCCCATTACCGCCACCTTCTATGAAGAACTCAAAGCCCCACCCGTGCTCGTCGGCTACGGGCTTCCCGACGACAACATCCACTCCCCCAACGAGAAGATGAATCTGGATAACTTCCAGAAAGGTATCCTCTGCAACGCGCACATGTACGTGGAGTTTGGGAAGTAGTTCGCTTCGGCAAGAGGGGCCCTGCCCTACCCCATCAACACTCATCCCCAGTCACGATGTGCCGGCATTCACCGGCAATGCATAGGTCCAATGTACAGTCGTCATCGTCGTCCCAGGAACCCCCGTCAGTGCAGTTGCTGTCCTCTTCACAGCAGTTGAAGATCTCGAGATTGATGCATTCGTTGGTCGCCATGTTGCAGTAGCTCAGTGTACACTCTCCGTCCGCCGGGCATTGTTTATCCATCGTGCAGCAATCCTTGATTTTCGTGTGCTTGCATCCGTCCAGTGGGAAGTCAAATGCGTCCGTCGTGCAGATATTGTTGTCGTTGCAATCGAAGTGTTTGCAGCCTACACCGGCGCACTCCTTCTCGGAGGTGCAGTAGTTCACTGTATAGGCATTCCCATCGTCGCAATCTTCGTGGACATCGCAGCAGGGCCAGATTGGTTCCAGGGGCACCTCATTTACGCACAGATTCGTCACCGGGTCACAGGCATCAACCGTGCAGTCGAGCTCATCGTCACATTCCACATCGTCCACGCAGCAGTCGGCCAACTCCGGTGGGGTCGTGAAGCGACATTGCGCGTTGGCACATTCGTCGTAGGTGCAGGGATTTCCATCTTCGCAATCTGCGTCTGTTGAGCAATCGCCGAGTTGGGTGGCCACGCACTCATTCTCCACACACTCGTCAACCGTGAGAGGATTCCCGTCATCGCAGTCGGTTACTTCTTCACAGCATCCAGCTATCCACTTGTGTTTCAGAACGCAGTTCTCACAAACTTTAACCGTGCATAGGTCCCCATCGTCGTCGACGGGCCATTCGCAGTTAACACACTCGCAGTAGCACGGTTGAAACGTATGCACGCACTGGTTCTGCCAGCAATAGTCTAGCGTGGATAGCTCTCCGTCGTCCCATTGCCCGCCCGTGGTGCAATCCGCGTGGTTGATACAGCAGTCCTCCTCCTCATTTGCAACGATTACGCACAGATTGTCCGAGTCACACATTTCGTCGGTGCATGGATTCGCGTCATCACAATCCCCGTCATCATTGCAACACGCCTGCACCCAGGTCGGCCCATGGCGGCAGAGGCCGTTGAGGCAGGCATCGACTGTGCAGAAGTCGTTGTCGTCACAGATGGGGTCGAAGTAATCTGCAGAGCAGAGTATCGGGTCGTCATCGGGAGGCAACGGGAACCATGCGGTTTCCCTCAGCGAAGATGGGACCGGACTTGCGGGAAGGTCAATGGGGGCCGGTGTGCAGGCCGCGAGAAGAGCGAGGAGAATGGTGCAAATAGACCTGTGCGGTCTTTCACCAACCATGGTTCCTTCCTCCGTGGGGCCGAGAGTTATTGTAACACGCATAATTGGCGTTGTCACTGCTGGCCCTACAAACTACAGTTCGAACATGGTATCATGCCAACCTTGCACTGGATGGAGGATGCAATGCGGCTAATTGGCGTGGCCCTGGCTCTTATACTGATCGTCGGATGTATCGAATCAAACCCGCAGCCTTTTCCAGGTTCTGGGGACACGGGTATTCACCGACCGGGTGAGGATGCCACTGTGGTGCCCAGTGAGGATATCGTTCATGCTTCCGATACAGTAAGCACGCACGAAACTGTCGACCCGACCAAGGACGTTTTTGCCGATACTTCTTCGCCAGAGGATGTACCAGTGCCCGCGGATGCGCTGGAGGTGGTGGATATCTTGGATGATATGGTGGAACCATCGGACATTGAGGTCATCGACCCTCCCGATGGCATTGCTCCAGATTATATCGACCACGATGGCATTGCTCCAGACTCTGTCGACCAGGATGGTTTGGGAGGGCCCTGCCAGACGAACGACGACTGTGGAGTTGGTGAAGAGTGTTGCTCGTCTATGTTCGATGGCAGTGAATGCAAGCCGGAAGGGCAGTGCGAAGGTTTGCCCTTCGGATGCAATACGGACGGCGATTGCGAAGGTGGCATGATCTGCTGTGAACTTGGTGGCATGAAGATGTGCATGCCCGAATCCGTGTGCGTTGGCGAACCCGGTGGTTGTGAGACCGACGGTGACTGTATAGATGGGCAGGTCTGCTGCAAGTTCGGTGATCTGGAGGCAGAGCCGATTTGCATGGCAGAGCCCATGTGCCCCAAGAATTGCACCGAGAACGAGCAGTGCAGTGCCGGGCAGGAGTGTTGTGATCTGGGCGAGCAAAAGGTCTGTATCGACCTCGGTCAATGTCCGGAGCAATGTCTCTATTCCGTAGATTGTGCGCCAGGACAGCAGTGTTGTGATGGTGGCGAAGGGACTCTGTTTTGCGTCCCCGCGGCGGACTGCCCCCAACCGGTGGGCTGCGAGCCAGGGTCTGTTTGCACCAATTCCGACGGTGAGCCCAACGGTTTTGACTGCTGCGATGTGCCGGAAGTCGGGAGTATTTGCGTTGGCTCCGGCGGATGTGGTGAGTGGCAATCCTGCGGTGAGAACAGCGATTGCCCGGTGGGACGGGAGTGCTGTGCAATGGCCGACGAGTCTCACCAGTGCCTGCCGGTGGGGGCCTGTCCCGTGCCCGACATCGATTTCAAACCGTGCGAGACCAAAGACTCCTGCGCGGGGATCGGGGAAGTTTGCTGCATTCTGCCCGGCGAAGAGATCTCCTATTGTGTGGCCGAAGAGGAGTGCCCCAGCGAGTGCTTTGACGATGCCGATTGTGGTGATGGGATTGTCTGTTGCGAGCTACCCGATAATCCGGCCATGTGCACTCCTCCATCGGACTGTATTACCGGTGCCGACTGCGATAAGGATTCCGATTGTCCCGCTGACCAGGAGTGCTGCGACCTGATGGGCCTGATGACGTGTGTCCCGGACGGGCAGTGCTTCGGTGCAAGCTGCGATACCAAAGAAGACTGCCAGGATGAGCAGGAATGTTGCGATATGATGGGACAGAAGCTCTGTTTGCCTGTCTGTTTGTTCTAGTGCAACATCGCTGAAACCAACCATCCTCCCGCACTGCCCCTCACCCGCGCTGACTGTGACATGTAACAGCGATAGCCCTTTCCCTGCCAGAGGGAAGGGGCTCTCTTGCTGCCGTGGTATTGCTGGTGTGGTCTTTGCGAGGGACTGGTCGATGGGACTGTGCGGGCCTCCCTCAACACTCATCTCCAGTCACGATATGCCGGCATTCTCCGACGATGCATAGGTCCAACGTACAGTCGTTACCATCGTCCCAGGTACCGCCGGCCATGCAGTGGCTATCGTTTTCGCAGCAGTTGTAGAGCACGGCGCTGCTGCAAGTATTGGTGGCAAGAATGCAGATAGGGACCATGCACTTGCCGTACGAAGGGCACTCTTCGTCCTTGGTGCAGCAATCTTCGATCATAGCGTATGAGCACTCGCAGTCAGCGCAGGTGCCTTTCGTACAAACATTGGAATCGTTGCAAACCGGATTGGCTTCATTGCAACCGCAGGCAGAAGTGTTCACGCATTCCTTGTTGGAGTTGCAGGTGTCTGTCGTAGAGGGGTTCCCGTCGTTACAGTCAGCCGCCGTCCAGCAACATTTTGGAACCTGGTCGGGGACCAGGGTCTGGACGCACGTATTGGTATCCGTGTTACAAGACTCTGCAGTGCAATCGATGTTGTCATCGCAGGAGAGGTCTGTTTGGCAGCACTTTGGCAGTAAGGGATCAGGCCAGTACCGACATTGCATTTTGCCTTCCCGCCGAACCACCGGTATCACGTTCTTCTTGCCGGTCCTACAATGACCCCAATCCACCGGTAGCCCGAGGGTACGAGGGCGTGTGCACCGGCCTAGCCGGTGCGGCAGGCCCCGGGCGAAAGCCGGGGTGACATCACCGCGTCCCACCGCCGTCGAAGGCAATCGCCTCTTTACGCGCCACCCGTCCCGGTCACTTATTTTCCAAGCACGCGGGCATCAAGGCGACCTTCTTTACAACGTCAGATATGGCATCGGTGTTGTTGGGGTCGATGCGGGCCATGGCGGCATCGCAGGCGGCGGGACGGCAATTACCCATGGCGAAGCCGGGACCGAGGGTGGAGAGCATCTCCAGGTCGTTGCCGGAATCGCCAAAGTAAATGGCATTTCGAGGGTCGATGTCCCGTTGCTCAAGGACGCGGCGAATGGCCGCGGCCTTGTGGACGCCATTGGCCACGACTTCCACGGTAAATGGGCTGGTGACAATGGCCCGAGCGCGGTCGCCAACCGCCTTAGAGATGGCCATCGCCACCTCGTCCGTCTTGCCGTCCTGAGCGACATAGAGAAGCTTCACCGGCAGACCCTTGTACTGGTTGGCAATATTCGTGATCACTGCATCCGGATAGATGTAGGCGTGGCTGATCAGGTCGCGCAGCTTGGCATCTTCCCGGTCGATGTAGGTCTTCACTTCCTCATGGACGATGATGCCTCGAACCGCCGGCGATTCCGTACCTGCCAGGAGCGCTGCCTTGACGGCGTCTTTGGGAACGTGCTCCACATAGAGGACAGTGCCGTCGAGTTTTGCGGTAAGGGCACCGTTGTACAGCACTACGGGCAAATCAGGAGCGATATCGGGCAGCAGCTCTTTGACCTGGGCGTAGGTCCTTCCGGTGGCCAGCCCTACCCTGCCACCGCAAGCCTGAAATTGCCGGATAACATCCAGGGAAGCGCGTCGCGGTTGAGCGTCGGGGTCGAGCAGAGTCCCGTCCATATCCATGTAAATGGCATCGAAACGGACCATCTTTGAGGTGGCCGGCGAGCAGGCGCAAGCCAGGACGCCCAGCGCGACGAAACTCGTTAGACTACCGCTCAATGCGGCGCACGTCGTTAGAATGAAAAATCTCATTGGGGACCCCTATGGCAGTTGGCGGGCCACCAGATCATAATCGGTGGAATCGAGAACCTCAACCTCTATGATCTGACCTTCGTCTCCATCGAAATCGTCGAGGTAGACGAGGCCATCCACCTCGGGTGCCTGGCGGGTCGAGCGGCCGACCAGAACCCAATCGTGGTCCTCCGATGGTCCTTGGACGAGGACCCGGATGGGGCGACCCACGAGGGCCTTGAGTTTCTGAGCTGAGATAGTGCGCTGCAGCTCCATAAGTGCTGCCTCTCGCTCCTGGGCTACGGCGGCCGGGACCTGGTTCGGTAGCTTCGCCGCGACGGTTCCTTCTTCGGGCGAGTATGAGAAGACGCCGAGGTTGTCAAATCGGGATTCCTGAACGAAGGACATGAGCTCGCCAAAGGCGCGGTCATCTTCCCCCGGGTGGCCAACGATCAGGGTGGTGCGCAGGGCGATGTCGGGGATCATGGTGCGAACATCGTCGATGATGCGGCGGATGCTGCGGGAGGTAGTTCCCCGGCGCATGGTGCGCAGGACGCTATCGCTGATGTGCTGGACCGGCATGTCGAGGTAGGGCACGACCTTACCCCCTGCTGCGATGCGGGCCAGTAGCGCTTTCGTGATTCCCTCGGGGTAGAGGTACATGAGCCGGATCCACTCGAGCTCTTCGATTGCCTCAAGACCATCAAGGAGTTGGATCAAGTTACGCCTGCCTGGTTTACCGAACTGCGTGAGGTCCTGGGCAACGAGGACCAATTCCTTGACCCCCTGAGTGGCGAGTGCAGCGGCCTCGTCAAGGAGGGCCGGAATGGGGCGGGAGGCGAAGGGCCCCTTGATCATCGGAATGGTACAAAAAGCGCAGGTGCGAGAGCAGCCGTCCCCAACCTTCAGATAGGCGAAGGCCTGGCTTTGGGTAAGGACCCTGGGGACTGAGTGGTCAGGCAGGAAAGTCGCCGTGTCAACCGGTTTTGCTTCCACACCCTGGAGCATCTTTGGGAGTTGGTCGAAGTTGCCGGTGCCGAGAACGTGGTCCAGTTCGGGCATGCTGTCGGCGAGTTCCGCAGCCGCTTCCTGGCCGAGGCACCCCATAGCTACCAGGCGCTGGGTCCTACCCTTCTTGTACTCGGCCATTTCAAGTAGTGTGTCCACCGATTCGGAGCGAGCCGCGGTGACGAATGAACAGGTGTTGACGACGATAATGTCCGCTTCTTCCGGGGTGTCCACCGGGGTGTATCCCGCGGCCATCAGCGCGCCCACCGCGACTTCGGTATCAACGCGATTCTTGGGGCAACCGAGGGAGACGAAATAGAATGACTGCATGATACTCCGGTTGCTACTTAGTGGGGGCGACGGGGGCTGACAGGTCTTCCACCTGAACGTCGGCCGGGGGCTCGAATTGGAAACCCTTTTCTGGCAATTCCTTGTGACTCACTTCTTTAAAGATCAGTCGGCTGACATTGCCCGCGGGGTCGGTGAGTTCCGTCTCTTCAATGTTGGCTCCTTTGGCGGCGACAAAGAAGCGGAGTTGCTGGAAGTTATGCTCTGCGCTCTTCGGCTTGATCACCAGGATCTGCCGGGCTCCCTCCTTGCCGCCATCGGAGACATCGAAGTCCCGGGCGAGGCTGCCCTCGCCCCAGAGGAACTTGAGGGCGTAAAAGAGTTCGGAATCCTTGACGTCGAGTCGGTAGGCCAGCTTGCTTTCAGGGACGTAGTTCCAGAGGACCTTGCCGTTGCTGATGTAGTAGACCTTGTCAGGCTCCTCGTAGTCCCAGCGCATTTTGCCAGGCTTCTTGAAGTAAACCCTACCCGATTTCTTAATGGGGCGGTCCGGCAGATGTTGGCGGGCAACTTCCTGGTCGAAGGTGGCGCTGAAGTTCTCCTGGGCAGCGTAGTATTTCTCGACCGCTGCGACCACTTCGTCAACCGTTCTGGATGTCTCTTGTGCCGCAACCGTACTGGTGGCACCGAAGAGCAGGATGGCGGCCAGGATGGCGCGCAAATGAGTGGCTCGTATCATGTTGATTCTCCTCCTGCGTTCACCATAAGAGTACCTTTGAACGAACAGGTTCGAGGATTATTTATGCCCGGCCGCAGCTTTGATGCCAGCGATTGCGGCGGCATAGTCTGTTGCGCCGAAGACCGCCGAGCCGGCAACTGCGACGTCGATACCCGCGGCGGCCACGGCAGCGGCGGTACTGGTGTTGACGCCGCCGTCTATTTCCAGGGTCGTGGAGAGTCCCCGGCGGTCGATAAGGCTGCGCAGCGCTTCCACCTTTCGCAACGAGTATTCGATGAATTGCTGGCCGCCGTAACCTGGGTTCACTGACATAACGAGGACCAGGTCGGCCATTTCTATTGCCCACTCGACACTTTCGACGGGTGTTGCGGGATTCAGGGCGATACCTGTCTTGACGCCCAGGGAGCGAATGACCTGGAGGGTACGGTCGAGGTGTTTGATGGCTTCAACGTGGACTGTTATCCAATCGGCCCCGGCCCCGGCGAAATCCTCGAGGAGGTGGTCCGGTTCGTGGACCATGAGATGGACGTCCAGGGGAAGCGAGGTGACTTTGCGAAGATCCCGAACTACTGCAGCCCCGATGGTAATTGGTGGCACGAAACAGCCATCCATGACATCGACGTGGACCCAGTCTGCGCCGGCGGTCTCGACGGCACGGACCTCGTCTCCCAGGCGGGCAAAATCGGCGGATAGAATTGATGGTGCTATGCGCATGCTCATGGCGCCGAGAGTAGCCATGGAGCGGCCATTTGTCAAGACAGGGCCAGATGTTGAAGGAGGCGAAGGAGGTCGGGCATGACGCTCCCTCGAAAGTCGAGGTTGCGCATCCGGTATCGGGTGATTGGCATCATCGCCCGGGCAGCTCCGGTAAAGAGTGGAGAGTTGACCCAATGGTAGTCGGGGTTCCAGAGGAGGCTTGTGTAATAGAGTTTGATGAGGAAGCGGCGACGCTCCTGTGAGAGCCAGGGATAGGGCAGTTCAAGGTAGCGGTCCCAGGTGACACGAGTCCAGCCGGCCACGTCCTCCGGCGGCACGAAGCCGTTGTCCAATGCCCATTGGTAGAGCTCGGTGCCGGGATAGAAGACCAGTGGCTTGATAGTGCCTACGTCGACCTTCTTGCCCGGTTGACGCAGTTTCTCCATGAGGGCGACGGTGGCCTTGAGGTCCTCATCGGTTTCGCCGGGGATACCGCTTATGAAGCTATAGATGGGCCGAATCTGCGCCTCAAGCAAGCGCTCGTTTACTGCCAGGACGTCGGCAGGGTCCTGGCGCTTTCCAATGCGCTCGAGGATCTTCCGTGAGCCTGATTCGGCGCCAATCAGTAGCCTCACACAACCGGCCCGGCGCATGAGTTTGAAGAAGCTGACCGGGAGTTTTTGCAAATGGAGCACATGGGCGCCGCCAACTGTCCATGTGTACCCCGGTTGCCGCGATGCCAGTTCCTCGACGATGGCCTCGACCCTAGAGCCGCGCACGAAGAAATTGTCGTCCTGGATGTGGAAGTGGTCGATGGAGTACGTTCTTGCGAGTTCGGACATCCACGCCACTGCAGAGTTTGCGCTCTGGCCCCGCCAGCGACCGGAAAACTGCGGATTGCTGTAGAGGCAGAAAGCACAGCCGTGCGGGCACCCACGTGAGGTGAGCACCGATAGGGTCCGGCCATAGGATGTACGGCCGACGTAGGGCTCCATAGCGAAGCGGTGGTGGGGCGGTAGCGGGAGTTTGTCCAGGTTGTCGATAGTGGCGTGGCGAAAGGTAGTGCAGCCGGCCCAGACCACCGCTTCCTGGTAAGCCTGCCTGGCAACGCCGGTGGAGCGCGTACCAGCCATGGTCTGAGGGTTGCGTCCCGCTACAAGTTCGTCGACGAACGAGCGTAGTACCTCCTCGCCCTCCCCTATCATTACGTAGTCGATATCTGGGTGTGCGACGGTATCCAGCGGCAGCAGCGAAGCGTGAATACCGCCCAACATTGTCGGCAGTGCTGGCCTGTGCTGCTTGACCAGAGAGAAGAACGCGAGGACTCCACGAAGCTGAACACCGGTCATTCCTGTGGCCGCGGCCAGGATGCACGTTCCACCCTTGAGCAGAGTGACAACCTCGGCTTCCCAATCGGGCGAGAAGCGTTGGTCCACGAGGTGGAAGTCTACTTCTGGGAGCAAACCCGCAAGCGCAATGAGTCCCCACGGTGCGGTGGCATCGCCGACGCCCCGCCAGGTAGAGGGGTTGAAGAGCACTATGGATGGACGGTCATTCATTGTAGCTCTCCCCTACGCTAAGCTCCATACCAATAAATGGAATGGCGAGGAAAGTATAGGAGTGGCAGTCAGGGATGAAAACTTCCACCTGTTGAGATTCGGGACCGGAAGGGATGGCGGCGAGGCTGTAGTCCCGCTTCATACCGGGAAAATGCTCCAGCGGGATGGCATTCCCGTCGAGCCGCAGTTGGGGCTGGCAACCAGGGTCGTGAATGAGCAAGAACTTCCGTGCACACTCCTGACAGTTTCCTGGAACTGGATTCCAGGTGACGGTGGCCTGCCAGGTGTGGTCGTAGGGTTTGGAGGTGAGGACTTCCTCGCATTCGTGGCGGGGGATATCGGCGCGATCTTCCAAACCGTGGAACTCCTTGCAGGTCCAGAAGAAACGGTGGACGAGGTGAGGCAGGGGGGCGGCAGAAGCTGCCGCGCACCACTCTTCATCGCAGTCAATGGTCACCCTGACATTGGCGACCCGGGTCTTGAGATGGTGGATGGAGAAATCGCCCACCTGTTGTACTTCGCCCTCCATGACTCGCAGCGGGAACTTGCTATCGACGACGAAAACGGGATTCTCGCTGGTGGGTCCTGCTGGAACCGATTCTTCGAGGACGCGCAAAAGGTAGCGGTGGCCAAAGAGACCGGAGAGAACAACCGGGGAGAGGACAATCTCGCGGATGTTGGCCGCGTTGACGCCGGTGGTCTTCCTGAGGTGCGCCAGGACTTGCTCCGATTCAGCCAGTGTTGGCATGCCGCCCAGGGGGGCTGCCGACTCCATACGAATTGGTGTCACTTCGTAGGTGCCGATGCGATGGGCGAGCATGATGCGCGGATAGAGTAGCGAGAGCGCGACGGCCAATATTCCAACAGTGGCGGCTACTGGTTTGCGGGCCTCCCACAGCCTTCTGGCGTGCGGCCATATGGCGAGGGCCCCGAGGACGACGATGACCTGGGCAAAAGGGAGGGAGAGTTCGTAACGTACGTTCTTCAGGAGCACCATTGGTAACAGCGTATAGACGAACCCCAGTCCGAGGATTGCAGAGATTCCGGGGGCCGACCGAAGTGCCGCGCAGGAGAGTAGTAACCCTGCCACTGCGCAAGCCAGCAGCGGGAGATTGAGGAGCTGAGGGAGGCCATAGTGTTCCGTTATCACGGCGAACTTGAACGAGAGGTTATTGAGGACGGAAAAGCCTACCGATGAGTCGTCCCCAGGGCCAGGACGGAACTCGAATAGACCAGCAGTATTGACGAAGCCGGTGTGGAGTTCGGAGACCAGATAAGGGAGATAGCAGATGAAGATTGGGAGCATGAGTGCGGCCAGGGCGCGGCGGTCGGGGCGACGTCGGGGGCCGAGCCAGATGGCGAAGACCAGCAACGGAGCGAAGAGGGCCAGTTGGTAGAACTGGGTCATGATGCCCAGGCAGGCCCCCGCCAGGACCAGCCAGCGATTGCTCTCACCGATGGACCAGCGGTGGATGGCGAGGGTCAAAATGGGTACGAAGGCTCCGGCAAAAAAGGAGGGGTGGGCATGAAGCGTCAGGGCGTGAGCGTATTGAGAGAGGGCTAGGAGCAAGCCCGTTGCGGCTGCAGCGTAGTGCGGTGCCGGACCATCTGGTCGCCACCTGTCGGAGAGTTTGCCCGCTTGGAGGAGGCCACGGACAAGGCCGGCGGTGAAAAGCATTGAGGCCAGGATTGCCGCTAGATGGAGCAGGATCAGAAAGTAGACCTCAGAGACGGGATGGGGAGAGACGAGAAGTGGGATCGCCTTAACATAATAGACCAGCGGTCCAAGCGCTGCTCCGAGGAAGCGGATATGACCGATGCCGTAGAGTGGGACTTCGCCCTTCTCGATCATGGTCATCGCGCGCAAGGTATCTTCGTGACTCTCAAACTCATAGTAGGTGGGGAGGAAACATCTGACCGTAATGGCCACCACCAGAGGCAAAACATATAATGCTACCATGGTGGGTTTGGATAGCTTGCGGCCCATCGCCCTACCCTCGCCACCGCAGTTTCATGTAATCGAAAATGTAGGCTGGCAGATTCTGCGCGGTTGCGGCGATGTTGTAGGAGCATGTATAGCAGCACGCCTGATTGGTCGCACAATGGTCGATGCGGTCGGCCCAGCCCCGCCGAGCCTCCGCCAGATCCTTGAGCGAGAAGCGCTCCACCTCGAGCAGGGACGTGAAGTGCTCCATCTCGTTGCAGAAAGCGAGTCCACCGTCGCTGCGGAGGTCGAGGAACAGCTCTCCGGCTCCACACGGCCCCATCGGTTCGCCCCACAGGTAGCGGTTGGCGAGAATGGCGAGCGTTGATAGTAAGTTTATTTTTATTG
>CAZFVN010000114.1:0-17989 GCA_964522395.1 uncultured Myxococcales bacterium | reverse complement strand
CTCAGAACGACACACTCAGCGCAGAACGGGGGGTACAAAGTCAATCAGATCGCTTTCTTGACCGCCTATGGTCCGGGTGCTAGACCTGAATGAACGGAGGACCCATGAAATCTTGGCTGCCGGTCTTTTTCATTCTATTGCTACCGCTCAATACGGCAAACGCTGAAACCTTCGAGCCGATTTGGGATTTCACTGCCACCTTGACGGGCAGCGAGGTTGCCCTCGACCTGACGACGCGCTACGTCTCCTGCGGCATGGCTGCCCGCATTGAACGGGTGGCCGGGGAAGAGCGGGAGATAATCTGGGAGGCCGTGGACGGTATCGGTCTCGACACGTTAGATGCCCAGGTCGCCTGCCAATGTGAACCGGTGGGGTCAAGCTACGGCACCGGCCGAAAGAGTTGTCCGGAACAAGAGTGCACGAAAGACGAGCAGTGCGCGTGCTCCAGAGATTGCGCTCAAACCGTGGATTACTGCCCCCCTGTTGGCACCTCCTCCTACGAGCTCTTCGACCTCGACGGGAACTTTGTGAAGAGTGTCGCTTTGCAGGTAGCAGAATCCCTGCCGGGATGCGTGGCAATGGTCGTCGAACCGGAGCCTGAGGTGTCCGATGAATCCGGTGGATGCTCAGTTTCCACCGGAGCTGAGGCGGGCGCACCCTGGCTGTTGCTCATCGCCCTCGTGTTGCTAATGCAAGTCCGCAGGCATCGGACAATACTCCCCGCCTTCGTACTTCTCGTGGCCCTCAGCGCGGGCTGCGGCAGCAAAGAAGAGGTTAAGGCTGAAGGTGCCACCCCTGGATCTGGAATCGCCCTGGAACCGGTGGAGACAAATCTTGAGGGGACGCCCTGGGAAGGGGTACTCAGGGCACAGACTGAATTGCTGGAGTATTTTGAAGTAGCCAACGATCCAGCCGCCACCCTCCGGCAGCTCAAGCAGTGGAAGCAGAAGAACCTCGAGTCCTTCCGGGCCGATTGTAGAGCCGCACTGGAGCACTACGCAGCCGACTCTATTCATCGCATGGACTACCTTGTCAAGGCAGGACGCGCGTGGTCAGTGGTCAATTCGAGAGTCCGCCAGATCAGTGAGGATTGGGGAGTGGCCGAAAAGCGCGATGTCGGGATCTTGCTAGGTGAATTCGAGTGCCGTTGAGGGAGCCGTCCGAGTCCCGAAGCCGATCTAACTGTAATGCTTTAGAAATGCCCCTCTAATCCGCCAATCGTGTTCAGGTTCAATGCACCGTCCTCGGGTCCCAGCGAAGCCTGATACGCGTAGAGAACAGAGACATCTACGTAGATGCCTATCGGGTCGATGGGAAACCATGCGAGTCTGGTTCCCAGACCGCCGGTCAAGGTTGTGATCTGCTTGCGCTTGATGGGACCGCCAGTGGCGATAATCCCATTTCGTTCGACGGTCTGTGGCTTATCTTTGTCAATCTCCTCGAACTGTACCGTGACAAACGAGAGCCCCACGAGTAAATGAAAGTCCCACTGCACGTGCTGACTCAAAACGGCAGCCAGCGATCCTCGCACGAGGAGATCGTTGTATTTACCCCAAATGAAAGTAGACCCGCTCTCTTTGAACTCCTTACGCAAATAGAGGAGGCCCACTCCGCCTCGACGTGGCAGGTGCAGATGGACCCCCCCTGCGAAGCCAGCGACGGGACTCTTGGCCCACCTATTGCCATTGAGCGGAATCGGCAGTGCTACGCCGGCACCGCCCTCCACCGAGACCCAGGGTCCTGGTGTCTGACCCGCCAGATAACCGCATTTGCCCTGGGCCATTGCTAAACCAGGTGTGGCCAGGCAGACCAGAGCGAAGAGGAGTCCCAGCCAGGCTCCCGCACTACTGGAGGGTCGTTGCGTCATAGGCCCCTCCCTCTTCCCTGTTTGCCTTGTCCGTGGGCAGAACTTGAAATATGAACTCGTTCATTTCGAACTCAGCCTGGGCCGAAGCATAGCGCATCACTGGCAGCAAGATACGGACCATCGGAGAGCATCGCTCCAGCAATGTTGGAGGGACCAGCCGTTCCTCAAGGAAAGCGCGACGGTGCCAGAGCTCCCCCCGGGGGACTCCATATTCGGAGGGCCTTACTTCCACCTCGGTTGAACTGCCCAGGGGCAACGTGCCGAGGAGCGGCTTACCAGTACTCACGAGCGGTACTGCGCGTCCGTCAGCCCCAACAAAACTGGCCTGGGTCCAATCGACGGCCAAATCTGTGTCGCCGCTGTTTCGCAAGCTGAGGCCGATAGCCGCACGAGAAAAAGTAAAAGAGACTTCGAGGTCAGGACCGATGTAGTGATTCACGGTTGAAACCTGCGGCCGGACCATACGATAGGTGACCCCCTGGCTGCAGCCCAACAGCGCGACCATGAGCACGCATGGCCAGGTCACGGTTGGAAGTCTTCCCATATGGTCCAGCTCCTCGAATGTGTCCTAAGCCACGCCACGGCCAACGGTGTAGAGGCGAAAGCCGTGCTCTTTCATCTTGTCCGGGCTATATAAGTTGCGACCGTCAAAGACGACGTTGCCTGCCATGATGCGCCGCATGCGAGGGAAGTCCGGAGTGCGAAACTCGTTCCACTCCGTGCAAACAACCAGGGCATCCGCACCCTCAAGGGCACCGTAGGCACTGTCAGAGAAAGTGACCGTATCACCGAAGATCTCTCGCGACGTCTCTGTGGCGGCGGGGTCAAAGGCAACGACGGAAGCACCATTCTGGAGCAACTCACGGATCACTACAGCCGCCGGAGCCTCTCTCATATCATCGGTGTTCGGCTTGAAAGCGAGGCCCCAAATGGCGATCTTCTTGCCGTCCAGTTGGCCTCCAAAATGGGCCATGCACTTGCGGAACATGAGGTACTTCTGGTCTTCGTTCACGGCATGGACGGCATCGAGGACCCGCAGTCGATGGCCATGCTCGACCGCCGTCATCATCAGAGCTTGCACATCCTTGGGGAAACAGGAACCCCCATAGCCCAACCCAGGAAAGAGGAACTTGTTGCCGATGCGAGGGTCAGTGCCCATTCCCATCCGGACCAGATGGACATCCGCACCCACGAGGTCGCAGAGATTGGCGACGTCATTCATGAAGGAGATTCGGGTGGCCAACATCGCGTTGCAGGCATACTTCGTCATTTCTGCGCTTCGCTCGTCCATGAATAGAATGGGGTTCATGGTGCGCACGAAAGGCGCATAGAGCTCCTTTAGTACTTCCCGAGCTCTCTCTGAGCGAGTCCCGATGACGATACGGTCGGGCTTCATGAAATCGTTGAGCGCCGCCCCCTCCTTGAGAAACTCAGGATTGGAACAGACATCAAAGGGATGCGATGTAAGAGACTCAATCGTCGCTCTGACCCTGGCACAAGTGCCCACTGGCACCGTGGATTTGGTGACGATAACCTTGTATCCATCCATCGCCTGACCGATCTGCTCAGCTACTTCGATTACGTGCCTGAGATCGGCGGAACCGTCCTCCCCTGGAGGGGTTCCCACAGCAATGAAGATGACGTACGCCTCTCGCACAGCCTCGGCCAAATCGGTCGTAAAGGAGAGACGCTTCTCTGCCAGGTTTCGCTTGAGCAACTTCTCCAGGCCCGGCTCATAGATTGGGACTTCACCCTGCCGCAACATCTCAATCTTCTCTACTTCCCGGTCCACGCAAACTACATCATTGCCACTCTCGGCGAGTCCGACCCCTGCTACCAGTCCCACATAGCCACTTCCAATCACTGCCAATTTCATGAGTCGATACCTCCGCGCGGTTCAGTTGATCCTTTAGTACAAAGGTGGGCCTTTGTCAAAGTAGAACGAACGCGCTATAATGTCCACCCCTTTAGGTCGGAGGCATCGATGTTCGACCGTTACGCGGTCTTCCTGCTCAAGCATCGCGCCGTCGTCCTGGTGGCGGCTCTGGCGCTCACTGGGGTACTGGCGTCATCGATGATTCCTCTCGACCGCGTGCGCTTCGATTTCAGCTTTCGCAGACTCTTTCGTTTCGACGGAGAGCAGGCTGCCGAGTTGACCCGCTTCAAGAACCTCTTCGGCGACGATGCCGGCACCGTCGGACTGCTCTATGTAGCAGGTGCATCGGACGGCCAGAGACCTTCAGCCCTGGCGCCCGACGTAGCGGATTCCATGGTGAGAATCCACCAGTGGCTGGAAGATCGACCGGAGCTTGACCATAGCTTCACCATATCTCCCGTCATGGCCACAGATTTTTTCGCCGAGCCCATGCGCTCAGAGGCCCTGGCAAAGGTCCTCCCCGAGGCGGAGCCGACTCAGTTCAGGGAGTGGTCATCAAAATGGCGCAGCGGTGCCCCTCTACCCGCTGAGTTGAGCGACTATTTCACCGTTGCTCAGCGCATCCAGCAACATCACCTCTATCGCGGCATGTTTCTCTCAGATGATGGCCGCGCCTCAGCCCTCCTCTTCCGCTTCGACCTGGCTTACAATCATCCCACTTCACGCCGGGATTTTCTGCGCCAATTGAGTGATCTAGTCGAATCTGAACGGCAGCAGTTGGGCGATACCGTCTCCGTCGAGACCTTCGGCATTCCAGTAGTCACCGAGGAATATGCGAAGCTCTCCATGCAGGACATCATCCGCACCGCTCCGCTCTCTATGATCATGATGACGCTCTTCCTCTTCTTGCTCTTCCGATCAGCGGCAGCAACCATTCTGCCACAGGTTATCGTAATGGTGGCGGTCATCAGCTCGGTCGGATTCATGCAATGGACCGACGAGCCACTGAACATCATCAGTCACATTGTCCCCGTGGTTGTACTCGTGGTGGGGGTGGCCGACGCGGTTCATATTCTTTCCCGATTCAACGAAGAGCGAAACGGTGGGAAGACAGTGAAGCAATCGGTCCGTCGGACCGTGGTGATGCTCTCAAAAGCGTGTTTTCTGACCAGCGCTACGACAGCCATCGGCTTCGCTTCGTTGACCACCGCAACCATTGCGACAATCGCCTCATTCGGCCTCTACACCGCCATCGCCGTGATGTTCACCTTCGTCGTCAATATGACGCTGCTGCCGGTGGCTTTGAGCGCGGTGAGCCCGAAACCGCGGAAGGTACGCAACGACACCATTCTTACCCGGGCTCTTGATTCCGCCGCCCGCTTCTCCGTATCCCATGCCAGGGCAATCTTCATTGGTGGTGCGTCGCTGACGTTGGCCGCGATCGTCTTCGTTGTCTTCAACATCAGTGTCAACAGTCACCTGTTGGAAGAAGTTCCTGATTCAAATCATGTTTCTCGTGCACACCGGGCGATGGAGAAGCACATGTCACCCGTCGTCCCACACGAGCTTCTGGTCCGAGGCAGAACTTACGAAGGCCACACCTGTACAAGTGCCTCCGACTGCCTGACGGTGGAGTCACCCCTACCCCAGAACCTGACGTGCGTAACAGCAGCCCGGACCCAGCGAGCCCTGGCCCCCATCAGGGAAGGCTTTGCGCCCCTGGTTGAGCCGCAGGAGTTGCAACCCATCGATAGGATTATTGCAAGCATAGACCGCCACCGCTCCCGCCTGGGTGTTTGCGTCGAGTCAGTGAAAGACCCGGAGCTGCTGCGTGCCCTGGATTCCATTCAGGAAGATGTCCTCTCTGACCCGCTGGCAGGCAAGCATGTAGGACGAATAGAGTCTTTTGCCAGCCTGATCAAGCAGCTCCATCACGCTCTTCGACGAGGCCTGGCTGAAGCCTTCTCCATCCCCAAAAACAGGGCAGCCATTTCCCAACTGCTGCTGCCCGTGGAGAGTACAAATCAGGGCATGTTGGACCGCTACACCACCCTCGACTACGACGCGGCCCGACTCACTCTCTTCCTGCGCGACCACGGTACCAATGCATGGCACGCGGTTCGGGACCGACTCGAGCGGTCCATCGACGACAATACTGAGCACCACGCAGCCCTTGGAGAGCGGTTCAGTTTCACCATTACCGGAACCATGACTTTCGTTGAGAAGGCGCTTTCGTTTATCGTCCATGACATGCTGCTCTCGATCTCCACGGCATTCATCTTCATTTTCCTTCTAATGGTCCTTCTCTTCCGCTCTTTGCGCATCGGATTACTTTCGATCTTACCAAACATCTTTCCGCTGGTGGCCACACTGACGCTAATGGCTGCTGCGGGCATTGAGTTGCGCACCGCGACGATCATCATCTTCTCGATTTCACTTGGTATTGCGGTCAACGACACCATCCATTTCATCGCCCGCTACAACGAAGAACTCGAATCCGGCGCCGATCAGCGGGAAGCAATTTTTGGAGCCATGCGTTCCGCAGGCCGGGCGATGGTGGTTACTACCATGATTTTGGCCGGCGGCTTCCTGGTAGACCTCATCAGCGAGTTCGTTGCCCTCAAGCAATTTGGCTATCTGGCCAGTTTCACTCTGCTTATGGCGCTCCTGGGAGACCTGCTCATCCTGCCCGCTTGCCTGATGCTCTTCCATCGAAAGCCTGGGGAGGGCCAGCAAGCATGATATTATGGGTGGTAGTCGAGGGGATGCGACCCCGTCAGTGGGCCAAGAATGTCTTCGTTCTGGCGCCACTCCTATTTGCCCTCAAGCTCTCGGACGGCCAGTCCATCTTGGGGGCCCTGGTTGCTGCCGCCCTCTTCTGTATGACTGCCGGGGCCGTCTATCTAGTCAACGACATCGTCGACCGCGCCGCGGACAAACGCCATCCCGAGAAGTGCCGCCGCCCCATTGCTTCGGGCCGCTTGCCGCTGCCTGTCGCCTGGGCTTCTGCCCTTCTGCTTGTCATCGGAGCGCTCACTCTGGCGCTCCTCTGGCGAGTCCAACTCGCCTTGGTTATCGCGACCTTCTTCGGGGTCAACCTGGCTTACTCTTTCTGGCTCAAACGGGTTCCCGGCTTTGACCTGCTGCTAATCAGCTTCGGCTTCATCTTGCGCGTCGTCGGTGGTGCTCTGGCTATCGCCGTTCCCATCTCCTGGTGGATTCTGATTTGCACCTTCTTGCTCTCCCTCTTCCTGGGCCTCGGCAAGCGGCTTCATGAGTTGATCCTGCTGGGAGACAAGGGAGTGCAGACAAGGGCCGCATTGCGGGGCTACAGCCGAGGTCCGACTCGACTCCTCTTTCATCTGACGGGGGGGGCAGCAGTTGTCGCCTTCGCGCTCTATACACTTTCCTCCCGAGCGGCAGAGAATTTCGGAACGAGAAACCTCATTTGGACAGTTCCTTTCGTCATTGCCGGCTTGTGGCGCTTCTCCCGTCTCACCTTGGAACGTGGCCGCACAAAATCGCCCACCGAGGCGCTGCTCAGCGACTGGCCCGTGATTCTCTCCGCACTGCTCTGGGGAATCGCCGCCACCGCAATCATCTATCTACCGAGGGTCCTATGAACCGCGCTCTGCTGCTGCTCACCGCGTTCCTGGTGGCAAATTCCTGCTCTCAGCCGGACAAACGCAAGGAGCTGCTGTCGGCCACTGCTCTGAGCCTCAAGGTGAGCTTTGAGGCGGGTCCAGCCTCCCTTCGTTATAACCCGGCCGACTGTGAGTGTCCCCCCTTCGAGGCTCTGGCCGGAGAACGATGGATCCGGGTCGCCCTACCCCTCGATGCCGAGCCGGGCTCAGCCTCCTCACAGTTTCTGAGTAGAGCGAGGGACGACCGCGAAGATGGCAACCTGGCCACCTATCGCGTCCTCCTTGAACTCGATTCATCCACACCCGGTTTCTGCGCCAACGGCACCCCATATTTCCAGGTGGAACTTCTGGACGACTAGTGTGTCCACTGGACTCACCATCACCGGGAGGTCTCCCATGACTCGCCTCATCGGCGCTATCGCACCAGCCCTTCTCCTCTTCCTGCTCTTTCCCGCCACCCCGGTGCGAGCCGAGGTGCTCGCCAAGGGACCTCGCATCTGCATCCAGCCCCTGGGGAAATACGACCGCAAACTCCTGGGCAAGTCGGTTCGGGGAATCAAGTATCTCTATGGCTACCGGGTGAAAGTATTGCAGCAAGTCGGCATGCCCGCAGAAGCGTTCTACAAGCCGCGCAAGCGCCACCGGGCCGACAAATTGCTGCGTTTTCTGGAAGAAACCGTCTCCGTCAGGGACGACTGTGACATCGCCATCGGCTTCACCCGCCAGGACATTTCTACCTCGAAGGGAAAGCACCGAGACTGGGGGATCTTCGGCCTCGGCAGTGTGGGAGGAACCACCTGCGTTGTCTCAACTCACCGCTTGACCCGAAAGACGCGGAGCCGACGCAAGATGGCGATACGGACGGTGAAAGTGGTGAACCATGAACTGGGCCACGTCCTCGGCCTTGGACACTGTCCGAAAGAGGGGTGCCTGATGGCCGATGCCAAGGGTACGATCAAGACGGTGGACGGTGAACCGGGACAACTTTGCGAGCTCTGCCACGCCAATATCACCATCGCTCACGGAACGCTGCCAGCAAGAGATGAGGTTGACTGGGATGAACTCCTGGGAGATGAGTAGCTGACTAGACCAGCCCTTCGGAGATGATGCCCTCAAGGACGCGCGCCTGCTCTTCCAGAATCTTCACCGCGTTTGAGTGGATGATCCGTTCGGCGATCTTGCCAATCATGAAGACCTTCACCTTCAGTTCTCCGCGCACGACCTGCGTACATCCGCCGCCCGGGCCCGGGACTATTTCGAGAGTCCCATTATTGATCAGCAAGTCAGCAATCGTGCGGCGGGCGGGGACATTCTTGAAGTGCCCCCGATGAATGGAATAATCGTAGACCGACTCTTCCATCCACTCCATCCACTCCGGTTCCACCTTCTTCGGGCCGACGCTTTTAATCATTGGAACGGGTAGGTAGCGCACGTTGCGCTCCAACCGGTCGCCCGTGCGCTCGACGCGCTTTGGCTCAATCTCAATGATGGTGCTCATTCTCTCTTGCATCAGGCCAGAGACTTCTTCATGGAACAGCACCCGCTCCAGTTCTTCAACCGGAACCGGAAACACATGTCGAAACTCGAAATTCATGGACTTCCCTTCCTCTACACGGACGCCTTCTAGTTCGCCCGCGAAGCATTTGGCCGCGAAGCACGGTCGGCATGACTTGAGCCGGCCGGTACCAGAGGCTTGTCAATCTTGAAGAGACCCTCGGGGTCGTCTACCTTGAGGGCATTGCGCAATACTTCATCGACGTGGTCAACGCAGATGATTTCCATATTCTTGAGCACCGCCTCGGGTACATCCCGCAAATCCTTCTCGTTCTTCTTTGGTATGAGCACCTTCTTGATCCCGCCCCGATGGGCAGCTATGAGCTTCTCTTTGACACCGCCAATGGGCAACACTCTGCCCTGCAGGCTTATCTCTCCGGTCATTGCAACATCGCCACGCACCGGTATGCCGGTCAGTGCGGAGACCATCGCCGTGGCCATGGTGATGCCTGCCGATGGCCCGTCCTTGGGAATCGCCCCGTCCAACACATGGACGTGGATATCCTTGCGCGAAAAGAGGGTCTCGTCCACGTTCAGGGCTTCAGCCCGGGAACGTACGTAGGTCATTGCCGCGTGCCCTGACTCCTCCATCACCTGTTTGATCATACCGGTGATTATCAGCTTACCACTCGACTTGTCTGCTGACGGTACGGCGGTTGCCTCCACCGCCAGGAGGTCACCGCCAACCGCAGTCACTGCGAGACCATTGACTGTGCCTACGATGTCCTGCAGATCCGCCTTTCCGTAGGTGTGTCGGTGAGGCCCCAGGTATTTCTCGATTTTCGTCGGGGTGATGTTGAAGCGTGCGTTATCGGGCATGCCCTTCTTAATGTACTCTCGGGCAACCTTCCGACAGACTGACGCAATTTCCCGTTCGAGACTTCGTACTCCCGCCTCCTTGGTGTAGTGACGAACCAGGGTGGTCAGTGAGTCGTTGTTGAACTTGACATTGACATCGGCCAGGCCGTTGGCCGTCAGTTCCTTGGGTACCAGGAATTGACGGGCAATCTGCTGCTTGTCATATTCCGTATAGCCCGACAAAGTGGCAATCTCCATGCGGTCTTGCAGGGGTACCGGGATCCCGTCCCGATAGTTGGCCGTGGTAATGAACATGACATCGGAGAGGTCATAATCCAGGTCGAGATAGTGGTCGTTGAAGGAGTTGTTCTGCTCGGGGTCGAGAACCTCCAGCAGAGCGGCCGCTGGGTCCCCTCGGAAATCGGCTGACATCTTGTCGATCTCGTCCAGCAGGAAGACCGGATTGTTCGACTTCACCTTACGCAGGCTCTGAATGATGCGACCCGGCAGGGCCCCAATGTAAGTCCGGCGGTGGCCACGAATCTCGGCCTCGTCCCGTACTCCGCCCAGGGAGATTCGGACATATTCCCGACCAGTGGCCCGCGCAATGGATTTGGCGAGGGAGGTCTTGCCCACTCCGGGAGGTCCAACGAAGCAGAGAATGGGCCCCTTTATCTTGGTAGCCAGTACCTGCACCGCCAGATACTCCAGGATCCGCTCCTTGGCCTTCTCCAGGCCATAGTGATCCTCATCAAGAATCTTGCTGGCCTCTTCAATGTCCACCCGGTCCTCGGTGAACTCACCCCAGGGTAGCGCCAGAATCCAGTCGATATAGTTGCGAACGACTGTTGCCTCCGCCGACATGGGGGCCATCATCTTCAACTTCTTCATCTCCCGAGCGACCTTTTCACGAGCCTCCTCGGGGAGCTTCTTTTCCTTTAGGGCATTCTCCAGCTCGACCATCTCATTGCGGAACTCATCCTTCTCACCGAGTTCCCGCTGGATGGCTGACATCTGCTCGTTCAGGTAGTACTCCCGCTGGCTCTTCTCCATCTGCTTGCGAACTCGTCCTTTGATCTTCTTCTCCACCAGCATGATGTCCATTTCGGATTGCATGAGGCCAAGAAGCTTCTCAAGACGTTCCAGCGGTTCAATGGCTTCCAGCAACATCTGCTTGTCAACCAGTTTCAAATTAAGGTGCGCCACGATGGAATCGGCGAGCCGTGAAGGGTCGTCGATACTGGCAACGCTCATGAGCACCTCTGGCGGCACCTTCTTATTGAGCTTGACATAGTTCTCGAAGGTGGTGTGGACGGTGCGCATCATCGCTTCGCCTTCCACCGAGCCTTCGGGTAGTTCCTCCAACACTTCGACTTCCGCCTGGAAGAACGGTTCTTCTGTCACATATTCCCGAATCTTAACCCGGCTCTTCCCTTCCACCAGCAACTTGATGGTGCCGTCCGGCAGACGGAGGAGCTGAATAACTGTTCCCAGGGTTCCCATGGAGAAGAGGTCATCGGGCCCGGGGTTATTGGTCTTTGCATGCTTCTGCGCTGAGAGGACGAGAGTCTTGTCCCCCGCCATGGCACGGTCGAGTGCCGCGATGGACTTCTGTCGCCCGACAAATAGCGGTACGACCATATAGGGAAAGACGACTATGTCTCTAAGGGGGAGAAGCGGATGTACACGGATATCGCTCATTTTTCGCTCCCGTTGGTGTTTTGTTCATTAAACCCGAGTAGCTGCTTAGCCCTGCTCTTGCGCAGCCTCTGACTGGTTGTCCAGAACATAGATGGGCTTACGATTTCCAGCCACCACGTTTTCGTCGATGATGACTTCCTTTACACCATGCATGGAAGGAACTTCGTACATCACCTCCAGCAGGATGCCTTCAAGTATAGCACGCAATCCGCGCGCTCCAGATTTTCGCTCCAACGCCCGTCGGGCGATTTCGCGCAGCCCCTCCTCGGTGAAGGTCAACTTGCAGTCGTCCAACTCGAGGAGGAAAGTGAACTGCTTAACCAGGGCATGGCGAGGTTCCTGAAGGATTCGCACCAGCGCGTCAACATCCAGTTCGTGCAACGTAGAGACAACTGGAATTCGCCCAACGAACTCAGGTATCAATCCATACTTCTGCAAATCTTCGGGGGCCACCTGGAGCAGCATCTCACCTATCTTCTTGTCTGATGCGGAGGGGACATCGGCACCGAAACCGAGAAGCTTCTTGCCGATTCGCTGCTCAATGATGGTCTCCAGATTCTCAAAGCTACCGCCGAGGATGAAGAGAATATTTGTCGTATCGAGGGGGATAAATTCTTGCTGCGGGTGCTTTCTGCCACCCTTGGGCGGAATATTCGCAATGGTTCCCTCAATGATCTTGAGGAGAGCTTGCTGCACCCCTTCCCCGCCAACGTCACGAGTGACGGACGGACCACCCGCCTTGCGGCCGAGTTTGTCTATTTCGTCGACATAGACGATTCCTCTGGCCGCTGACTCCACATCGTAGTCCGCTGCCTGCAGGACACCCAGGACAACATTCTCGACGTCCTCACCAACGTACCCTGCCTCGGTGAGAGAGGTGGCATCCGCCATTGCAAAGGGAACGTTGAGAAGCTTGGCGAGGGTCTGCGCCAGCAGTGTCTTCCCGGTGCCTGTGGGGCCGATCATGAGGATGTTGCTCTTTTGCAGGTCGACGCCGGCTCGAGTTTTGTTCTTCTGGCCAATGCGTTTGTAATGGTTGTAGACGGCCACGGAGAGGACTCGTTTGGCCCACTCCTGCCCAATCACATACTCATCGAGTTGCGCCTTGAGTTCCGCGGGACGAGGAAGCGCGCTCCCATCGGGAAGCTTCTCTTCCTTCTCTATCTCGTCGGTAATAATCTCGTTGCAAAGAGTTATGCACTCGTCGCAGATGTAAACCCCGGGTCCGGCGATGAGCTTACGCACCTCTTTTTGCGTTTTGCCGCAAAAGGAGCATCTGAGGTACCCGTCCTTGTTCCGTTCCACGTCTTCACCTGCTCGTTACGTCCGCCTACTAATATATCCGGACCAGAAGAAGTTTCAAGCTACTGACCAACTATTCAAGCGCTACGGCGGCCCTACTTGCGTGGGTCGACCACGTGATCTACCAATCCGTAGTCCCTGGCCTCCACCGGTCCCAGATAGAAATCCCGGTCCGTATCCTTTGCTACTTTCTCTATCTTTTGCCCCGTGTGGCGCGCCATAATGTCATTCAACTCATCTTTGATACGCACGATCTCCCGCGCCTGGATATCAACGTCCATAGCCTGGCCCGAGAATCCGCCAAGAGGCTGATGGAGCAACATGCGGGCATGCGGCAACGCGTAGCGTTTTCCTGGACTTCCGGCCCCTAGCAAGATCGCCGACATAGAGAACGCCTGCCCCACACAAAGAGTGGTTATCGGGCACTTGATGTACTGCATCGTGTCGTAAATCGCCAGGCCGGCCATGACGGATCCGCCCGGGGAATTGATATAGATGGAGATATCCCTGTCCGGGTCTTCCGATTCAAGGAAGAGCAATTGGGCAATGACCACGTTGGCAAGAATGTCGTCGATGGGTGTTCCGATGAAGATAATTCGGTCCTTGAGCAAGCGTGAGAAGATGCTCCACTCTCGCTCCCCACGTGGAGTTTGCTCAATTACAGTTGGCACCCAGAAGCTGCTCTGCGGTTCCATGGACATAGGGTCTCCTTCCACGACGATCCTCCTCCGGCGGCAGGCATGCCGCGGTCACGCCCGGTAGTATAGTAGCGAAATTGGGAAATGCACAGGATTCAGGAAGCGCGACGGGTGCGATAGCTCCTTGCCGCGCGCTGAACATTGTAGGGGCGACGACGTCGCTGCATGGCCTGGAGCTTGCGACGACGCTCCATTATCGCTACGAAATCTTCGAAGGGACGGAGCTGGCCCGCGGCCTTGACGGCCTCGAAAACCCGATCCGCTCGCAGCTCGAACTTCAAGTTGGCGAGTCCCTCCTCACCTAGCTTGCCTCGGATGAAAGTTGGCTGGACTCCTTGTTCCTCAGCGAGGGCACCTACTTTTTCGTCAACGTCGCTATCGCCAATCTCGATTTCGAGGTCCCTGGCAACCGCGTCCATCAGGAAATATAGCGCGGTCTCGTTGGACGCGCTGCCCATTTGTTCCTGGCGCTGTTGAGCCAGAACATTGTTGATCATTTCGTCACCGAGGGAGGCGCGATACTGCTCCATCTGCTCCTCATACGGCTTCATCCGCTCCTGGTACATTGCCATGATGGTGCGGTACGGCAGGTCGAACCTGTTGGCCATCAGGAGTTGTTGTGTCAGGGAGGCTCGCACCGTTGAGGCGGCTTCCTCCTGCTTCTCCTTCTGCACCTCTTCTCGCAGTTCACCGCGCAGCGCCAACAAGCTCTTCAATCCTCTTGCTTCGTTGGCGAAGTCATCATCCAGCTTCGGCACGATATGCTCTTCCGCACCTGTCACGGTGACCTGCCATGAGTACTCATCGTCGTTCATTTCGGCGGGGGAATAAACGGGCATATCTCCAGCCTGCGCCTTAACCGTGCGTGGCTTGACATACCCCTTGCCAGCGAGAGCTGAGTAAAGCGGCTGTGACAACTCATTTTCGTCAAGCGTCACTTTCCGGTCGCTCACGGAGAGCTTCTCTCTGAGCTCTTCGTCGTCGGTATCCGGAATGATTCCAAGAGTGAGATGGAGTCCTGCCTTGAGCTTCTTGCCCTCGAAGGGCTGTACTTGAGTATGCTCTTTTTGCAGCTTCTCAAGACGATCATCGACCTCTTCGATTTCGACGTCCGTACTCTTCACGGGCACGATGAAACCGCTGTAAACCGGGTTATCAATGACGGGATGGGTCTCGACCCCAACCTTGTAGATAAATGGTTTGCCCTGCCGCACTTCGCCGAGGTCGACGACCCGCGGTGAACCCACCACTTTGATCTCCTGTTCCTCGAGGAGAGAGCGGAGATTCTCTTCCACCAGGTCGGAGGCCACCTGCGAGGCGATTTCGTTTCGATAGAGTTGCTTCACTCGGGCGACTTTTGGCTTCAGCTTGCGGTAGCCGCCTGGGATGTTCACCTTCCTGGCAATATCGGTTGCCGCGGTGTTGATCCGCTTTTGCACGACATCACTAGGGACCTCTACGGTCAGGGTCCGCTCCAATCCGGCCCCACGCTCTACGGTGACCTTCATCAACTGCCTCCTGGCTTTGGGAAAGTCTAGTTACGCCATCAGCCTGCGGCGAGTGCGAGGAGGGGGATTCGAACCCCCACGGGGGTTGCCCGCTGGAACCTAAATCCAGTGCGTCTGCCGTTCCGCCACCCTCGCGAGAATCGAAATGGTGACCCGAGAAGGAATCGAACCTTCAACCTTCGGATTAAGAGTCCGCTGCTCTGCCGGATTGAGCTACCGGGCCACACGACTACACAAACAATCAAACAACTGGCACGCCCGGCAGGATTCGAACCTGCGGCCTGCGGATTCGAAGTCCGACGCTCTATCCAGCTGAGCTACGGGCGCTTGACCAATCGGCTTTCGCCGGCACGCTGGTACCGGCCGCTCCGACATGGGGTGAGTGAGGGGTTTTGAACCCCCGACTTCGGGAACCACAATCCCGCGCTCTACCAACTGAGCTACACTCACCACGAGAAACGTTGAGTCACAGAACCAAAAACGCTAATCAGCACGCCTGAAAGGATTCGAACCTTTGACCTGCGGATTAGAAGTCCGCTGCTCTATCCAACTGAGCTACAGGCGTTGAACCGCAAGCGCCCGCCTGGACGGGCTATATTCTATAAAGTCTCCACTTTCCACTGTCAAGCATTTTCCTCCCCGTTAAGAGCGAACTGAGTGCGGACTCTATCCTCCGCCTCTTCGGCTGCCAGAGCGGCCACCTCCCAACTATCGAGCAGGTCCTCCAGGTCGCGCCTCAGTTGTGCAACCTGAGTTGCCTTTTCACGCGCCTTTTCAGGGGCGGAAAGATAGATGTCGGGGTCGCCCAGATCACGCTCCAGCGCAACAATCGTCTCCTCACATGTAGCGATTTGAGACTCCAGAGAATGTGCCTCCTTCTGCAACGGACGGACATCCCGATAGAGGAGCTGCCGCAACTCCGCCTCGCGCCGCTTGCGGTCCCGACGGTCGTCACGGGGCGTTCTTTCGGCAGGCGCTACGGAGCCCTGGAACGAGGCCCCTTCCGGGCTTGCACCAGCGACCATCTGGTCGCGCTTCCAGACGTAGTAGGAGTAGTTCCCCAGGTATTCCACCGCCCCACTGGGACTCAATTCGATGACCCGCGTAGCCACTGCGTCGATGAAGCGCCGGTCGTGGCTGGCGAAGAGCAAACTGCCGTCATACTGCTGCAGCGCATCTTCAAGCATTTCGCGAGAGGCAATATCCAGATGGTTGGTCGGTTCATCCATGATGAGTAGATTAGCCGGCCGAAGCAGGAGCTTGGCGAGGGCCACGCGGCTCTTTTCGCCGCCGGACAAGACGGAGACCTTCTTCTCAACGTCATCTCCGGAGAATAGAAATGCTCCAAGCAGTGAACGGAGTTGCGAAAGGGTCTCCTCGCGGCTCACAGAGAAGATCTCCTCAAGGACGGTCTTATTGGGGTCGAGGGCCTCCAACTGGTGCTGGGCGAAATAGCCAACCGACGTATTGTGCCCGAGTTCTCGTTCCCCCCCCTCGATGCCCAGCGCACCGGCAGCAACCTTGAGCATCGTCGACTTGCCCATTCCGTTGACCCCGATAACCGCCATCTTCTCCCCTCTGGCCAGGGAGAGGTCCAAACCGTTGAGCACGGTCAAGTCATCGTATCGTTTGACCACCTTGTTGAGACGCAATGGGTGGGCTCCCGACCGCTCCGGCCGGGGAAATCGGAAGCCAATTTCCCGCCCGGTGCGAGGTGGCTCCAGACGGACGATCTTGTCCAACGCCTTGATGCGGCTCTGGACCTGCTTCGCACGGTCCTTGCGGACCCGGTTGCGGGCAATGAAATCTTCGAGCTCCTTGAGCTTGGTCTGCTGGGTTCGATAGTTCTTCCCCTGGTGGTCCAATTCCTCGGCCTTGCGAACCCGGTAGAAGTCGTAGTTCCCACTGTGCTGGCCTATCTGCCCCCGGTCAACTTCTACCGTCCGCTCAATTGTGCGATTCAGAAACTCCCGGTCATGGGCGATGATGACGTAGGAGCCAGAGAAACTTTTCAGGTACTGCTCAAACCAGAGCATGGAAGGCAAATCGAGGTGATTTGTCGGCTCGTCGAGGAGTAACAACTCGGGCTCGGCGAGGAGTAATCTCGCCAGGCGCACGCGCATGTGCCAGCCGCCACTGAGAGTCGCTAGCGGGCGCTCCATTTCGTCAGCGGCAAATCCCAACCCTCCCAGAATCTCCTCAGCTTGCGCCCGATGTGTATCGCCTCCAGCATCTTCAAAGGCGGCGTCGACGTAGGCCTTGCGCTGCAGTTCCTCGTCGAGACCTCCTGTTGCCGCGATTGCGTGTTCCAATTCTCGCCGCTCGCGATAGAGGGCAAAGAACTCAGGTCTGGCATCGAGGACCTCGTCGAGAACGGTTCCCACTTCCTGCGGCTGGATCTCCTGAGGCAAATAGCCAATGCGCAGATTCTTCTTCATCTGCAGCGACCCTTCGTCGGGAGATTCAAGGCCGACGATAAGGCGCAAGATGGTGGTCTTGCCGGAACCGTTGGCCCCGACGAGACCGATGCGCTCGTGGTCTCCGATGCGCAGGAAGACGCGCTCCAGCAGAATCTGGGAACCGTACGCCTTACTTACTTGGACGAAATCGAGCACGATGGGCGCTCAAACCTGGGAAGGATTGTTGATTGATTCTACTTGAAGACTTCTTCACGCCCGGAAGCTTTCAACGATTCGAGAAAGCTCTTCTTGAGCTTGAGCAGACGGTCAAACTGCACCTTGGACCGAGCGTCAGTATAGAGCGCGGTCGGCTTCTTGATTTCACCGTCAATGAGCATCTCGGAGAAGTCGTAGAACTTAGATTTCACCTTGTCGGCTGCCAGTGCATTGCCGCCTACCATCCCAACGGCCGCCACCAGCGCCAGACATACGAACAATTTCTTCATGACAAACCTCCACATCGCACCGGGTAGGATAATGGCATGCGCTATCGTGTGCAAGCAAAAACAGACGGCCGCCCAAGACAAGCGATCTGATCACGGGTGTACCCCGGTCCGTTCTTGAAGGGAGGTATGGCGTTAG
>CAZFVN010000113.1:0-18219 GCA_964522395.1 uncultured Myxococcales bacterium | reverse complement strand
GTGCTTTCGCACAGCACCCCCATCAATTATCATCTCTGCCTAACAAGGGCGTACTGCCTATGGGTATCGGACTTAACCACTAAGCTAGATGGCGACCGTAACGCTGTCAAGCACTTTATTGCTACAAAGCTTCGGGGGGGGGAATTATGTGTTTTATGTGCTCCCTCACCGTGGAACCCCGGATGGGCTGCGCCTGGCACATTGGTGTCCAATCATGGTGCGCAGGGCCCACCGTCTTGACATGTCTTGCCTCACCTATCCAGAGCCCACCAATTCCCGCCACTCTGCCGAAGGCCCCGGCAGGGCCAATCCCCAACCCAGAGGTTCACCCCCGGCTAATTGATCCCATTCCGATTACAAACTCCTCGTCAGATGCCGCGCGAAAGGCGGCGCCGCCCCACGGGATGGCGCGTTGTTCGGGTATGGGTGGGGCCAGTCAACGGTCCTACTCAGCGGCCGGCTCTTCGGCTGGGTTGCCGGCTTCTTTGGTCTGGGTTTTGCGGCGCTCTTCGTCTTTGTCGTAGGCCTCGATGATTCTGGCAACGAGGGGATGGCGGACGACATCCTTTGAGCTGAAGTGGCAAAAGCCGACATCGGCGATGGATGAGAGAGTATCCACCGCGTGAATCAGACCCGATTGCTGGTCTGGTTGCAAATCGACTTGCGTAACATCGCCGGTTATCACGGCGCGGGAATTGAAGCCGAGACGAGTGAGAAACATCTTCATTTGCTGCGGTGTGGTGTTCTGGGCTTCGTCGAGGATGACAAAGGAGTCGTTGAGCGTTCTTCCGCGCATAAACGCCAGGGGCGCAATCTCGATGACGCCACGTTCGACGTACTTCCGCACCCGGTCGATGTCCATCATATCTTCCAGGGCATCGTAGAGAGGTCGTAAGTATGGATTCACCTTCTCGGCAATGTCACCGGGTAGAAAACCGAGCTTCTCGCCGGCTTCCACGGCGGGCCGAGCCAGCACAATGCGCTTGAACTCGCGGTTGAGCAACGCCTGTACGGCCATAGCCACTGCGAGGTAGGTCTTGCCCGTTCCTGCAGGACCGATGGCGAAGACGAGATGGTGCTCCCGGATCGACTGCACGTAGGTCTTCTGGGCTGGACTCCGGGGAGCTATCTGACGCCTGGCAGAGGGGATTGATATTGTATCCAGGAAGACATCTCGCACTTCCGCCTGGTCATCCACTTTCAACATGTCCACAGCCTTCTGAATCTCCTGCTCGGCCACCGGAAAACCCTGCTCCACCAGGCCATAGAGTTGACGCAGAGCCCGCATCGCCAGTCCCGTCGCCGGGTCAGCACCGCTCACCAACAGACGATTGCCGCGAGCATTGATTTCAGCACCGGTAAGCTTCTCGAGCAATTTCATGTTGGCCCCCCGCTCCCCAATGAGGAGGCGGGCGAACCCGGCGTTCTCAAGGTCTATGTGGTGGGCGATGCCGTTGACCCGGGCTGCACTTCTTCTCTCCACTTACTCTCCTCTACTCAAGCATGGTGCGCCGCGCCCGTGATGGGGAAGACGCTCACGGCTGCTCTTCCAACTCCAGGGAGAATCCCTGCTTCGCATCACAGTGAAAATGATAATCGTCCAGGGCACTATTTGCCACCAGGCCCTCTTCGACAAGGGTCTCAAGGGAGGCTGGACAGGTGAGTCGCTCCAGGTAGCGGGCAGAGACCGCGGCTTTGAGTTGACGAAAGTTGGCCGCGTCCACTGCATCATCGAGTTGCTGGATGTCTACAGTCCGCTCGCCGGTAGCCACTTTGAGGAGACCCGGCCGAAGGAATCCCAGCCCCGCAAGCGCGGCCAGAATAACGACGTAGAAGAAGCCCTTGACCAGGAACGGAATAAGGACCGACCGTTCCCGCCGCCTCTCCTCTCCCTGCTCACGAATCACCTTGACCATGAACTTGTTTTCGAGGGTATAGAGAGCTCGGAACGAAGAGAAGAGGTCGAGGCCGCTGGCGCGGGCCAGACGCTTCAAGGTCTTCTCACCATCGACGAAGTAGTAGATGATGCGCTCATTGGCCCCAACTTCAGGGTCCAACTTATCAGAAAAGAGCGGATTACCGCTCTCCTCGCCATCCTTGACTACTTGTGAGATGAAGGACTTATCTTTCCCGTAGACTACATCGGCCGACGGAATTCGCTTGTTGAGGAGCGGCCACTCTCGAGCCCGACGCTCGCCTTCCTTCAATAGATAGGGGACGGAAACGGGCGGTAGCCACTTGTTCTCCACCGGCTCGTCGGCGGTAAAAGAGCAGACCAGGCCGACCTTGGCAAAGAGCGGCAGAATAACTTCCCTGGAGTAGAGGTCCATGTAGCGCTTCAGGACGTCAGGGGAGATATATCGTTTGTCTACCAGAATCTGTTCTGGCGTCTCCCCCTTCTGGGTGGCGATGCGCAGGGCGCGCAGCAGCCGCCGCTCAGTAATCACCTCCCCTTCAATCAGGTACTGCCCGATAATCCACTCCTGCCCCTTGGGCATGTCGACATTGACTATCTTGCCTTCGCCAAAGTGAAGAATGAGTTCGCCCTCGGCGCTCTGGACCTTCAGGTGACCACTCTTGCGATTGGAGTAGAGGAGCTTGAGAATGCCGGCGAAGCTGAGTGGTTCTTTTCGTCGTTGCTGGTTCACGGGCTACCTCCAAGAATAGATGTCAACGAGTGAGAGGAAGTAGACGACGAACGCGATAATTGACCAGAAGGCGGTAGAGATCACGGAACCCAGAGCCTCCGGCGTGACCACCGGAGCGGCCAACTGAACCATGGGCTGGAAGAAGAAGATGGCAGCAATAGAGGTGGCCAGCGCAAACATGAAAACAACCCCCCGCACAGAGCGGCCGCGCAGCAAGTGGCCGGCACCAGGCAGGATGAACGTGAGAAAGGTCTCGAGCTTGCGCCGGAAACGCTGCGAGTTTTCGATTCGTTTCTCTCGAAGCCAGGTCTCCTTGGGGTCGACGTAACTGCTACGGATTCGATAGTAGACGCACTGGTTGCAAAGCCCGGTGCCGCTTAGCTCCGGACGACACTTGGCGCAACTGATCTCGTTACATTTTATGCAACGGGTGGCGGGGCGAAGGAAACGTCGCCCCACCGTGAGCGCTGCAACAAGCAGCAAGACTGCGGTAGCGAGCAGCGCGAGCATCCAGGTCTTGAGTGGTCCAATGAGGAGCTTGTGAGCGAGTGGCAGGCGCCAACTCCGCTCTTCAAAATTGGGTACCCCAAAGGGCTCGGCCCAGAGAAAAGGCATCTCCATGGCCCCGACTGCCAACTCACGATTCGCATTGAACTCTTCGCGGCAACCAGACCCACTCTCCGAACTGAAGCGGCTCCGCTCTTCCATCTCCCGGACCCGACCGACGTTGGCACTTTGTGCCCTGCTCAGTAGGCCCGTAACTTCTGCCGGCTCAAGACCGAGGACACGTTGCACCTTCGACTTATTGTAGAGTGCCCCCCAATGGTCGGGGTTGGAACCGAGCACCAGATCGTAGTACTTGTTGGCACTTTGGAAATCGTCAATACCGGAATCGAGGTTGCCGTGGGCGCGATTGCAACGGTCCATGCCTTTGACGAAGAAGACATTGCCCATGCCGAGAATGAAATCCTCTTTTCGATTCCCGCTAACTCCACTCATGCCACGCTTATGAAGTCCATGAGTCGCTTCCAAGGAATCTGTATTGCGGCTGGCTGCCCGGGCGTAGGCTGAGGCCGCGGCGAATAGAGCACTACCCTCTGCACCGCCCTCGCCCTCGGCCAACATCTCCAATTCCAGGATGTCCGCGTTGGTACAAACCTCGTTGTGACACCCAAAGGATTTGTCGGCCACGCTACCTGTGAAAAGCATGGAGTTGACAGTCACGGTGTTAAGTAGCGGCCAAAGGTAAATGAAGAGGACCATCAAAACGGTTACCGTCCTCTCCGAACGACTCTGATAGATCCACGTGCCCACCCACCACAGCGCGAAGAGAGGAACCAACCCCACATCAATGAGGAAGGGAATGAAGAGGACGATCAGGCCAATGAGATTGCGCTGTAGCTTTGACAATCCCCGCGGCAGGAAGTGACTGAAGCCGTGTGAAAAGAGGGACAAATGGCGCAGCAACAAGACCACCGAGAAGAACAACATCACCAGGAACCCAACGACCCAGAAGATAGTCACCGAACCAATGACAACCCCGTGAAATGACGGAAGATGGGAGACCGAAAGGCGGATACCCTGCATAAAAGAGCTTACGTATTCCCCCGCCAACGCTTTGTCGTGGCGCCACAGAAGATTGGCGTGAGCGAACCTGAAATCGGGCACATCGGGAGAGTAGAGGGCAGCATGGCGTGCCATATTCAACGCCAATTCAGCTTCGGAGGGATTATCCGCCAGCAATCTGGAAGCCATGTGTATCAGTGCCGACGAAGCTGGTGTGAGATTGCGAATGCCAGAGTCAATCTGGGCCTGTTTTAGCTTGTCGAGGTCCACGAGCATGTCTGAGTAGCGGGCGGCCTCGAAGTTGTGGACCACATCCCGCCAGACCCGAACCACCTCATCGCTGCCAGGACCTTCAAGAGGGTGCACCAGCCGCAGCTTCTCGTCCTTGCGGTCACCAAGTTGGGGACCATGCGCCGCGGCGGGGGCCCCATTGGAAACCACTATGACCCAACTTAGAAGCAACAAGCCCGCCAATCTTAACATCTCTCTCATGGCTCTCATTATGGCCGCACCGAAGATCCCAGCGCAAGACGTATGTGCTCTTCGTTGTCGGTAAACCACTGCACGTAGTCTCTCACGCCCTCTTTGAGCGAGAACTTCGGCGCGTATCCGAGTTCCTGCCTGGCCTTCTCAATGCTGGCGTAGTTTAGAGATAATTCCCCCGGCCGCGCCGGAAGCAGGTCCAAATGAGCCTTCTGGCCCAACGCCGACTCAATCTCATGGACCAGGTCGCGGGTGCTCACTGGACCGGCGGAACCCAGATTGTAGACCGCCAGGCCGCTGGCATGCTCCAGGGCGAGGAAGATTCCATCGACGATATCCTCCACGTGGGAGTAATCGCGAACCATCTCCCCATTGCCGTAGAGCGGCAACTCCCGCCCCTCCCTGATCGCTTGCACAAACTGCGGAATGGCCATGTCTGGCCGCTGGCGAGGTCCATACACGGAAAAGAAACGGAGGCACGTAGTGCCAATCCCGTAGAGGTGATGGTACGCATGACAAAGCATCTCGCCGGTACGTTTTGATACCGCATATGGCGACATTGGACGGATCGCAGGATTGGTCTCGACCAGGGGTACTTCTGCATCGTCACCATAGACCATGCAAGAAGAAGCAAAGACGAAGCGCTCCACCCCGTGAAGTCGGCAGAAATCGAGGGCCTGCACGGTACCGTCAACGTTGACGTTGATGTACTCGACCGGGTTCTTCAAGGAACCCATAAGGTCCGAATGGCCAGCCAGATGGACAACCGCATCGACGCTGGGCAGAGTGGCCAACTGCTCCCAGGTTGCACTTTCCAGCACGTCGGCTTCCACTAACTGAAATCGCTCGCCACCCAACTCCTTGGCGCACTGCACGTTGAGTTCCTTCAGACTACGAGGATAGAAAGGATGGAAGTTGTCTACTCCAGTGACAGTATCGCCACGTGCCAACGCGCGCAGACTTAAGTTAGAACCGATGAAGCCGGCCGCCCCGGTAATCAACAAATGCATCAGGCACTCTCCGAGGCCATCAAACAGGCATTGACGCAGTTCACGACCTCTTCTTGCTCTGCCAGCGTCAGACCGGGGAAGACGGGGAGCGCCAGGGTCGTCCTGGAAAGCTCCATTGCTGCCGGGAAATCTTCGTGTGCGTGGCCCATGTCTGAGAAGGCATCCTGAAGATGGAGCGGGGCCGGGTAGTAGATAGCGCATGCGATGCCCGCGTCGCGCAATGCCTGGGCCACAACATCTCGCCGGGCCACTCGAATAACATATTGGTGGAAGACATGACTCGACCCTTCCTCTCGAGCCAGAGGACGCACGAGCCCTTTGCGCAGAAGACCGCTTTGCTCCCATAACTCGAGGTAGCGGTCAGCCACTTCCAAACGAGCCCGGTTCCACTCATCGATGTGGGGCAGCTTAACGCTCAGTATCGCCGCCTGGAGGGCATCCAGCCGATAGTTACCCGAGAGGAAATCGGAGTAGTACTTTCGGCTTAGTACGCCATGGGCACGGCTGGCGCGCACGTATTTGGCCAAATCATCATCATTGGTGGTGACCAACCCACCGTCACCGGCCCCACCCAGATTCTTGGATGGGAAGAAGGAGAAGCAGCCGGCAGCACCGATTGCTCCAGACTGGACTCCCTTCCAGGTTGCACCAAAGGACTGGGCCGTATCTTCCACCACCCACAAGCCGCGGGCGCGAGCATACTCCATGAGAGGATCCATTGGCACGCACTGGCCGAAAAGATGAACCGGTACGATACCCACGATATCCCCGGTTTCCTGGGGTAGAGAGTCAAGGTCGAGGAGCCCGGTATTGACGTCGACATCGACGAAACGTGGGGTGAGGCCGGCTTGCGAAATGGCTTCGGCAGTAGCGATGAAGGTGTAGGGGGTGGTCAGCACCGAGCCCTTCTTTCCAGTCATTGCCAAAACCGAGAGAGTTGCCCGCAAGGCATCTGTACCGCTGCTGACGCCGATTGCGTGAGAGACGCCCAGGTAGTCGGCAGCAGCCTCCTCAAAAGCAACAACACCTGGACCCAGTATGAATCTGCCGGTTTCGAGAACCTTCCGGGCAGCTTCGGTCATCTGATCCAATATCGGCCGGTGGACACGCTGGAGGTCGAGAAGCGGGATTCGCACGTTTTACTCCTACAAGGGGCTATATTAGTTTCAGCAATCGACGGATTTCTGCTTCCTTCAGCAAGATGCGGTAGAGAAGACCTCTAGCCTCATTAGAGAGTGGGTCCCTGGCCAGCAACTTGTCCGCTGACTTGACCCACTTCGCCATGTCCTTCATATCCTTGTTGAAGGTCCGGCGGGCCGTCTTCTCCAGCCTGTCAGACTTCTCGGCCAGCAACTCCTGCAGACCTTCAAGTCGCTCAACCGCCGCCTCTTTCATAGTGGACAACTGCTCGCCTTTCATGGCCGCCAGAGCACGCTCGATGTCCCATGCCAGAAGCGACCGGACCTTAGGTTCCAGATTCTTCCAGGCCGTGGCAACACCGTCGAGGTTCTTGCGGGTCCCCTGTGGGTCACTGGAGGCCCCGGCGCGAGCCTGGCGAGCCTGCGCCTCCAAAGCCGCCACATCACCGGCAGTTGCGGCGAAGAGGACCGCCTTTTTCTTCTCGCCAACCAACTCCCACTGTTCGACCCGACGCATTAACATCGAACGACTTCCGCTGATGCCCTCCAGGAGATCGTCGGCCCACCTGACAAGTCGCCGGTGCTGCTCCTCGGTTCGCTGCTCAGCCAGGGATTTCTTGAGTACTTCGAGATCGCTGGCCGCCAGCAGCAGTGCTCGCACCGACTCAATAATCTTCGCATCCCGTGGGACCTTCTCATCTACTCGGTGCAGGCCGAAAACTGAGTAGAAGACGCCCTTCAAGTGGATTCCCGAACCCGCGGTTGAGACGGTCACGAAGAGGAGATAGTCGACGTCCAACAACTCCGCCAGAGAACCGACGGTGGCCTCCAGTGCATCAGCAGCAATGGGAGGCAACGGGGGAGGCACCTTGCGTCCCCGCCGCTTCCGTTTCTTCTTCACCGGAGCTGCTGGAGGGGGCGAGAAATGGACACCGAGACGTGCCACCGTATCGAGGTATCGTTGACGAGTAGCGTAGGGGGCCAGCTTGAGATTCCAGTTTCGTCCCTGCAATCGCGGGTCTTTGACCCAACCGGCCCGAGCATATCCCTCAGCTTCCACCTGGATGAGGTGGCTTCCTGCAGCCAACTCCACCTCGAGGGGGGCCTTACCCCAGGTCTTGCCATCCACCCCGACGAGAGCGCCCGCGGGTTCCACGTTGATGGTCACCTTGAACTTATCCGTATCCGACACCCGCTTCCACGCATCGGCCCAGATCTCTTGGAAGAGGTTATTGTAGGACACCTTCCGACGTCCGCTCTCTCCTACCATGTTGGCGAAGAGTGTCATGTAGTCTACGGCGAGACCGCGGTCCCCCAGCACTGCCTTGCTCATGGACAATCCGACGTAGAGACGCTGGACAAGCTCTGGTTCCAACTCGCCAAGTGCGCCCTTTGACTTCAGATAGGCAGTGTCCAGGGCCTCAACACCCTCGTCAAAGACCTTCCCCCTCATCCCAGTAGAGACCTTGCGGTTGGCGGCCGTGAGGATTTCGTCCAGCTCTTCCGAGAGCTTAACATTCTTGTCCGTCAAGTAGCGCTTCGTCAGAAGATTGCGGTAGTTCTCGAAAGTATCTACTGCGATCTTTCGAACCTGATTGGCGACCTCAACATCGTTTTGCGCCGCTGGGAAAACCTGCACTGCAGCAGTCTTCCGGGTCTGGGCGGCCCCTACTCCCGGCACTGCCCAGAAACCGAGCATCAGACAGATTGTCATCGCAACGATTCGAAACCTGATCCCTTGCATCGCTCTTCCCCTTCTTCGCATAACCAACCTTCTACTACACAGGCGCTCGCCTAAAAATCGGCATTCCCAGGAGTCCGCGGGAACGGGATTACATCCCGAATATTCGCGACACCGGTGAGATACATGACCGTTCGCTCAAAACCGAGGCCGAACCCGGCGTGAGGCGTCGTTCCGAATCGCCGCAAGTCAAGATACCACCAGTACTCTTCCTCGCTCAGCCCAAATTGCACCATGCGGTCCCGCAGCACGTCAAGGCGATGCTCTCGCTGACTGCCGCCGATGATTTCCCCCACTTGAGGCACCAGCAAATCGAGGGCCGCAACGGTCTTGTCGTCGTCGTTGCGCTTCATGTAAAAGGCTTTGCTTTGGGCCGGATAGTCAATGACGAAAACCGGTCCCCCGACCTTCTTCTCGGCGAGATAGCGTTCATGCTCAGTTTGCAGGTCGATGCCCCAGGATGGAGCAAACTCAAAGGCCTCGCCGGACTTCTCCAGGTTCGCTATTGCCTCGGTGTAGGTCATCACTTCGAAGTCCGCGTTGGCCATTTTCTCCAGGCGCGCCACCAGCCCCTTCTCTACCCACTGGTCGAAGAAAGCCAGATCCTCGCCGCAGTGGTCCAGCACGTAGGCCGTCACGGACTTCATGAAGGCCTCGGCCAGACGAACATCATCCTGCAAATCAGCGAATGCCATCTCCGGCTCAATCATCCAGAATTCAGATGCGTGCCGTGCCGTATTGGAGTTCTCGGCCCGGAAGGTGGGGCCGAAGGTGTAGACATCAGTGAAAGCCTGGGCGAAGACCTCCGCCTGCAACTGTCCGCTAACCGTCAGGCCGGCAGCCCCGCCAAAAAAGTCCTTCGAGAAATCGACTGTTCCATCTTCCGCTCTGGGCAACTTGTCCAGATCGAGAGTCGTGACTCGAAACATCTCGCCGGCCCCTTCGGCATCGCTGCAGGTGACGATGGGTGTGTGTACCCACATGAAGCCCTGCTCCTGAAAGAACTTGTGGATCGCATAGGCAGCCGCATTCCGGACTCGAAAGACCGCGCCAAAAAGATTGGACCGCAGCCTGAGGTGGGCGATGGTCCGCAGATACTCTCGGGTGTGGCGCTTTTTCTGCAGAGGAAATGCAGGCTCGCTGGCACCGACAATTGTCACCTCGGTGGCGTGAATCTCCCAGTCTTGCCCCTTCCCGGGCGACTCAACGACCTGCCCCGTTACACTGAACGCGGCACCGGTACCGGCCCGGAAGATCTCCGAAAAGTTCGGCAAATCGAGATTTACGACTACCTGGATCGTGGCAAAAGTTGAACCATCACTGAGGACCAGAAAGCCCACCGCCTTGCTCTCGCGCATGGACCTCGCCCAGCCACAAATAGTCACTCCTTCCCGCGGCCCGCCACGAGCAAGGACATCACGAATTCTCTCTCCACGAATCATTCCAGGTCACCTTCATTGAGATCGGCCAGCAGTCGGTTTTCGACGGCGGCATCAGTGTCGTCACAGATTTGGAGAACCGCGGCCAACAGTTTGGCTGCTTCGGTTCTCGTGCTTTCCACGTACCCGGTATCAGAGAGACCGGGTAGATTGATGAGGACATTGTAATAGGCCCCTCGCGCCGCGAGGCGGGCGCAAAGCGATGCTACTCCGGCATCGCTTAGAGAGTTGGGGTTCCCCTTGGCCACCATTTGAGCTGCCAATGCAGCGGCTTCGCGGGTACGTTCCAGAACCTGATAGGGAACCTGAACCGCTCCCTTGGTTGCTTCTTCTATGGCGAGCAGTCGCGCGGCCTTCTGCTCGTCGCTCTTCCTGGGCAGACGCATGGCGCCAATAATGTCATTGAAAGCATCGGTGTCGCGATCCACTGCGAGGGCGAAGAAGTCCTTGAGTTCCTGCGCCTGTTGGCCCGCTTCATCCATTTCCGGTTGTCGCGTCTGGTAGCCCTTCTTGGTGAAGGTAAGGGTGGCCACCATGGCGCTGAGCGCGGCCGACATGGACCCGCACAGGGCAGCCACGCTGCCGCCACCTGGGGCCGGTGAATCGCTGGAAAGCTCATCGGTAAAGCCGTTGCAGGTCATTCCCATGAGCCCGCCTTGGCCATCGGCGATAGAGTATTCGATAATCTTCTGGTCCGGTTCGAAAGGCTGAACCTCGGCGAACCCCATGGACTTCACGGCAATATCGACTAATTCTGCCTCGGTCACACCGCGGGTGGCCCCCTGCTTCTTCAGATAGTGCTTGCCAGCTTCGGTAAGCACCGCTAATGGCACCAACCCTACGACCTCTGACCCGGTCACCCTTACTCCCCGCTCCTCGGCCAATCGGCAGACCGTATCGAAGACTGCGTGGGGCGGGGAGACCTTATAATTGGTCAGGTTCATGGTCACCTGGGCAACTCCATATTCTTCAATGAACCAGCCCGTGGCCTTGCAGTTCTGGAAGAGTCCAGCCTGACGGAGAGCCTTACCGTTTTCGTCACGGATCTTCTTACCCTTGTCATCGCGAGCGAAGCGACCCTTGTCCCTGATATCCAGGGCGATGTCCTTTGCTATCTTGGGATTGCGACTGTTCAAATTGATGTTGTAGGCAATCAGAAACTCCCGGGCTCCGGTAACCATTGCGCCGAACTTCGGGTCGAAGCGGGCGGGACCAAAATCGGGAGCAAACTCAGGCTGCTCGAGTTTCCCTTCAAGGGCCTCATACTCACCCTTTCGGATATCGACGATGGAACGCCGTTCAGGCCGGGATGCCGCGTTTTCATAAAGATAGACGGGCACCTGCAGTTCGTCGCCGACCCTCTTTGCGAGTTGCCGGGAGAGCTCGACGCATTCCTCCATGGTGGTGTCGCCAATCGGGATGAAGGGGCAGACGTCGCAGGCCCCCTGACGAGCATGGGCACCCGAATGGATTGACATGTCGATGAGTTCGGCCGCCGTGGAGATCGCTGCGTAAGCCCCATCGACAACGGTTTCCAACGTCCCTACAAAAGTGAAAACTGTCCGGTTGGTCCCCGCCCCTGGGTCCACATCCAGCAGGGTCACCCCGTCGATGGCAGAAATCGCATCGCCAATGGCGTCCAGTACTTTCCCGTCCCGTCCTTCACTGAAATTGGGTACACATTCAACCAGCTTCATTTCGCACCAACTCCGCCGCTTAACAAACCACACAAATAGATGACATGCACTTTTATCACGCGCACACACGGAAGGCAACCGGCGGCTACGGTAATGATCCCTTTCCACCGGTAGCCGATTTGTGGAGCCCATCTCTCGTACGCACTTTCCGGCTCGCAAGGAGCCACCTTTCCGGAAAGGGCTATTGGGGTGGGCATGCGTGCAGTGCTTGGATGGGATTGCCGAGGGTCGAGGGCGTTAGCATCGGCCCAGCCGGTGCGGTAGGCCCCCGGCGATGGCGAGGGTGACAACACAACGCCGCCAACGTCACCAACGCATTGCACAACACCACGTCACACCGTCGCCAACTGATTGTTCCACCCAACAGTGACTATTCTGATATAGTACTTAGGCGAATGGACCCGGGTGGCTTATGGATGGTAGCAAACGCACTTTTCTGAAGCGCACACTTGCCGGTCTTGGGTTGCTCGGACTGAGCCGAGGCGAGGCTGGCTTCGTAGAGCGGATTGCGGCATTGGCGAAGCGCAAGGCGGAGGCACAAATGGGGACGCGGACGGTCAGGTCAGTCCTACAAGGACGTGGCACGATGGATGGAGCGGGAGTGAAGCTTAAGCGGGTTTTCGGGTTTTCCGAAGTGCCTCTTTTCGACCCCTTTTTGCTCCTCGATGACTTTCGCTCCGACAATCCCGACGATTACATCGCAGGATTCCCGTGGCACCCGCATCGGGGCATCGAGACGGTCACTTATATGATTAGTGGTCAAGTGCGCCATGGCGATAGTCTGGGCAACTCCGGAACTTTGACAAGCGGCGACATCCAGTGGATGACCGCCGGCGGAGGGATCATCCATGAAGAGATGCCTGAGCAGGTGGAGGGTTCTCTTTTCGGCATGCAACTCTGGGTGAATCTACCCAGGTCCCACAAGATGATGGCCCCGCGCTACCAGGATATTCACGCCAGCAGCGTCCCGGTGGTCAACTTGGAGGGCGGCGGGAGAGTTCGCATTCTCGCAGGCCAGTATGGCGACGCGGAAGGACCAGTCAAAGACGTCGTCGTGAACCCCTCCTATTTCGACGTGGAACTGCCAACGGGAGCCCGCTTCAGCCACGAAATAGCGGAGGGGCACACGGTCTTCGCTTACGCCCTCCTCGGTTCCGCACTCTTCGCCCCAGATGCCAGAGAAACCGCGGCTCAACACGTTGTCCTCTACAACGATGGCACGAGAGTTTCCGTCGAAGCCGGAGCCGAGGGGGTGCGTTTCATCCTCGTCTCCGGCAGGCCGCTAGGCGAACCAGTGGCCTGGCGCGGTCCCATTGTAATGAACACCGATGCGGAACTGGAACTGGCTTTCAGAGAATACCGCGACGGCACCTTTCTCAACCGCGATTGATCTTCTGATACGGAGCATTGCGTCGCGCTTCTGGTGCCCGGTACCCGAGTTGAACAGCCCATCTCTCGCACGCCCGATCCGGTCTCGCTTCGCTCGCCACCTTTCCCACGGGAAAGGGCTATTGGGGTGGGCATGCGTGCAGTGCTTGGATGGGATTGCCGAGGGGGAACTGTTTGGGTGGTGACGACACAACCTCCCAGCTCCGCCAACGCGTCACACCATTACATCAATCGTCGTCAACGGCAACAGTGGTACCCACGGCGGCAGGCGCCCCTGGCGTCATGGCCCACTCTATGGGTACTTCTTCAACTGACATTGGCGATCACTTCCGGAGCAAATCCTGTTCGAGGGCTTCGAGTTCCAGCCGTTTGGAATCGCTCTTATCGCACCAGGGACTGTTGAATCGGTAGGTCTCACACATGCGGGTGTTGTTGGCGTGGACGCTTTGGCCTTTGCGGAGGAGGGGGACGACCTTCTTGGCCAGTTCCTCTGTGTAGATGGCCACTTCCAGCTCGGTAAGATCGGCGGGAACTTCAGCTTGCAGCAAGTCGAGCCCAAATCCGTGGTAGAGGGAAGCCATATCATAGCCCGCCCGGGGCGACCAGTTGGAATGGCGTGTCCGAACTGCATTGAGGAAATACTCCTCGGCTTGCCTGAGAAGAGCCATCTTATCAGTCATATCGAGGGTCATCCGTTCGACGGGCATTCTGAATTTGATGTTGTCAAAGAGCCGCTTCTGGAGCTGGGCGCGACGGTAGTAGGTCTCTGCCAGAAGCGAGCTGCCGTACTGGTCCTTCAGGGGGATGTTATTGAGGATCGCGTCGAGGGCCGCCACGTAGCGGACATCGGCCGCGGTCAATTCACCAGCCTGCAATTCCGCCCTGCCTACCAGCAGATGCACCTGCGACAACCAGGAGGAATCCATACCATCCCGCACCAGCTTCGGGCCCTGGACCCGCACTTTCTCCCACTCTCCTACTGCGGCCAAGGCATCCAACTCGATGAAAGAGAGGTGAGTCAGATTCTCGGGTATCTTCGTTTTGGCGCGGGCCTTCTCAACTGCCTCCAGGGCAGCTCCAGGACGTTTCAGGGCCATTTCACAAAGGGCCACATTGAACCACCCTAGCGCCGCCACTTCGTCGGCCGGGGCCTCCCGCGCGATGAGCAGATAGGTGGTGCGAGCCTCGTTGACGTTGCCCTCTTCGAACTGTTTGGCCGCCCGAGCAAAAAGCTCACTCTGGTCAAAATCTCGCACCTCCACCTTGTCGCCACGCTTCAAGATCGTAATGAAGAGCGGCTCCAACTCGATAATGGGGGTCTTTTCGTCGGGAGGGCGAGGACAGCCAGCGAGGAGGGAGACTCCAACCAGTAGAAGGACGGCCTTGGACCAGTTCATGGCAACCTCATCAAACTTGCTGGGGCCCGGTGATTCGGGCCACCAGTTCTTCCTCTGACACCACTACTTGCTCACCGGTTTCAAGATTCTTCAGGGCAACCTTCCCTTTCGAGGCCTCCTCTTCCCCCACCATCGCCACGAAGCCGATTCCCCGTTTATTGGCATAGTCAAACTGCTTCTTGACCTTTGCTCCCGTCGGATAGAGCTCAACCCCATTGGCCCCTGCCGGCAAGTCCCTTCGCAGACGAGCTGCGACGCGGGCCGCATCGATTTCGGTTCCCTCCATGGTGCAGACCAGCACCCGGGTAACGGTGGCCGTCTGACCACCCTCACCACTGGAGAGAGCGCTAAGCAGTCGGTCGATTCCCAGGGAGATCCCCACGGCAGGGATTTCCCGCTTGGCCATGCTGCCCAGCAGATTGTCATAACGGCCGCCACTCATAACGCTGCCCACGCCATAACGGGCAGGCAAGAAGGTCTCGTAGACGATGCCGGTGTAATAGTCGAGTCCCCTGGCCACCGACGGCGTGAATCGCACTGGGGCCCCTGGCGCCGAGACCTCGACCAGGGCCAACACTTGCTCGAGGCGTTCCACAGCTTCCCGAGACTTCTCACTGCCGGCCGCCAATTCGAGGCCACCCTTCAGCCGCGCCTCATGATCCCCATCAATGTCGCCCAGGGAGGCGAGGACATCCACCTGACCGCTGGCCAGACCCTCTTGCTTCAACATCTCCTTGAGGGCCTCCCGGGAGACCTTGTCCACCTTGTCGAGGATTCGCATCACCGGCACCACTTGATCGGGCCCGATGCCCTGCGCCTCAAGAAGTCCATCGAGATAGCCGCGGTGGTTGATTTGGATGGTGAATTCGTCCATGCTCAAGGCGGCCATCACACCACAGTCGATGAGAATGCACTCGGCATCCGCCTGAGGCGAGTCGATGCCGATCAGGTCCGCATCACACTGGTAGAACTCGCGAAATCTGCCTCTTTGCGGACGCTCTGCACGCCAAACTGGAGCAATTTGATAGCGCCTGAAGGGCATGCGCATGGTGGGATTCATTCCGACAAAGCGGGCCAGCGGAACCGTCAAATCATAGCGCAACGCCACATCGCGTCCACCATTGTCCAGAAAACGGTAGAGGAGTTTCTCGCCGTCGGCACCATACTTCCCCAGCAGAATTTCTGAGTATTCCAATGCAGGAGTATGGAGCGGCATGTAGCCAAAAGACTCAAAAACCGCCCGCACCTTGTCGAGCATCAACTGGCGAGCCATCATCTCTTCGGGTGCGTAGTCCCGAAAACCTTTCAGTACCTGTGGTTTCATTCTCACCTACTCCGGAACAAAGGGGTTGTGGGTACGTGTCAGTTGCTTAAGCAAATAGCGAAAGCGTTCCCACTTCCGAGCGAGGGGCACATGGAGGTCTTTTTGCGCCCCCAGAGCCTTGGGCAACCGGTCCCCGGCCAACTCCAACAGATCGACGGCATGGAACTCCAGGCCGACGAAGGGCATGGCCGATAGCGAGCTGACAAAGTGGTCAAAAAGCATGGCTGGAGCGGTGGAGAGCGAAGTTCCGATAATCGGCAACCTCAGCCAGGGAGTTGCAGAACAGGGCAAAATGGTCAGCGGACCTCGCCGGTGCGGCTCTCGACTCCCCAGGAAAGCCTTCGGATTACCCCAAATTGACTGGCTCTTGCGCCGGCGCAGCGATAACCATCCCAGGACGCCATACTTGAGTGCGAGATAGGGGTAAGAGGGAAGCGGGCTGGCATCATAGCGGTAGCCCAGTTCCGCCAACATGTGCTCTTCCCGGCGAGTGGTGTTGTAACCCGGTGCGCGAAAGACTCGGGGGGCCACGCCGACTGAGCGGGCAATGGCCTCATGACCACCGGCAATCTCCTCTCTGGCGGCATCGTGGTCGAGACGAATCAAGTCATATCTATGATTCAAAGAGTGATTGCCGATATGGTGGCCCGCCTCCACCAATTCCCGGGCAACTTCAAGCGCTTCAGCATGCGCAAGGTCCTTCCCCACCGCGAAGAAGGTCGCGGGCAGAGAGAACTCATCGAATAGCTCGGCGAAGCGCCTGACGGCTACCTGATAGGTGGTCGCCACAAGTTCACGCTCATCGCTACCAGCATGGCCGTATAGACCGAGATAGAGATAGAGGGAGTCCACGTCCACGGTACAAAAGAGGCCGGTAGGCATGGTGCCATCGGTCTTGTCCGCTACGGTCATGGGCCGTCCATTAACCCTTGATTCGAATGGCAACAAAGAGTTTGGCAAGATTGCTCAAAACGTTGGGAACGCGCCTCACAAGATTGATGCTAGGGGCGCGCTTCTCAACGATATCGACGGGCAACTCCAGCAGCCGGTACTCTTGTCGTTCCGCCCGAATAACGAATTCCGAGGCGAAGAGATCCTTGTCGACGATGCAACGACCGACAACGGGTAGCAGGCGCTCCCGATGAAAGGCCTTCAGGCCGTGGGTGTCGGTTCCTTTGAAACCGAGCGCGACCCGCAACATCATAGTAATCGTAATCGATGCCACATGGCGCATGAAGGGCCTGTCGTCCTTCGATTGACTGTGCAGCTTCGATCCCACCACGAGGTCGCACTGGTCAAAGACCAGCGCCTCCATGGCGCGGCGGTAGAAACCAACATCCAGCAGGTCGATTTCGTCGCAAATCACGAATTTCCCTTTGGCTTCAAGGATTCCGAGGCGCATAGCCGCACCGTAGTTGGGTTCCGGGCAATTCAACATCCGGACGTGAGGAAACTTCCTCTCCAACGTCAGACCGACTTCCTTGGTCCCGTCATTACTGCCATTCTCGCAGACGAGGATTTCATAGTTGAAATCGAACTCGCTCATACGATCCACGAGTTCAACGATGGAGCCAAAGAGAATGGCCTTCTCGTTGTAAACCGGGATGACGACGGAGACCAGCGGGGACTCCTTGTACATTTCGGCCTCAATCACCGTTCCACTTTTTTCTTTTGCCATGCTCGACCTCAACTCGACTCAATTTGCTCGGCCGCACTACGACCGTCCATCAAGGCATCCTCCATGGAGGCGTAGACCCACTTCCCGTAGCGTCCAATGGACAAGATACCTTGCTCTTCCAGATATTTCATGATGGTGCTGCGGGCACCATCGTAGGCATGATCGTAGATGACGTAGGCATGGCCGATGGTGCGAGTCTGCCAGACCTCGACGTCGCTTCGCTCAACCGCCGGGCCAATGTTCGAAAGCACTTCCAGTACGCCGTCCAGCGCATCCCCGTCGTCAAACTCGCGGTCATTGGCCAATTCCACATAGAGACTGGTGCAGCCTTCCGGGGCCATGTAGGGAATAGCGTTGGAGAAGCTGCCGATGCGATAGGCATGTTGCTTCGGATCGGGGAGGTAGACCCAGTGCAGTCCATCAAGGACCTTCTTTCTGACCCCCAGATTGAAGTACCGGACAGACGTGCAGGCGAGCTTGGTGGCGGCCAGACGAACCTCTTCCGGCGCATCCACAACACACTCCACCAACGCTGGCAAAGGTATCGATGAGACCAGATGATCAAATGCAAGTCGTCGTCCATCGGAGGTCTCCAGCCATCGCTCCCCAGCATTGATGCGCTCTACTTCAGTGGATAGTTCAATGGGCCCGGCAGCTCGGGCGAGGGCGGCAGATAAGGACCCGATTCCTCCCTCTCTCGGTTAGGAG
>CAZFVN010000112.1:0-18241 GCA_964522395.1 uncultured Myxococcales bacterium | reverse complement strand
GCCCCGCTAGAACCACTTCGCCCGCTCCTGGTGGTGCTCCACAACATCGGCCATATCAAACCAAAGCTGTAGATAGCAGGCTCTGGGGTCGGCGCAGAGGATATCGGGATTCAGCAGCAGTCTGGTTGCCTGGCTCCTGGTCAAGCGGCGTCGATTGCCGCCTAAAACCTGCTTCTTCGGAAGGCCTATTTGCACGGAGTAGAAGAGGCGCTCGCCCAATCTGGCACCAAGCAGTCGAGTTGCCTGAAAACGACTGCATAATGGGCTTTGCCACCAGCGGCGACTGGCTTTGAAGAGGCCCGGCTCATCGGCCTTCAGGGCCTTGTGCAGCAACTCCAGGTGCGGTCCCACCTGACTTCCGACAACTCCTGCCAACTGCCGGGAGAGCTTGCCCGGCAGACGCTTCATTCGCTCGCGGCTGGTCCAATCGGCAAGGTCCTGCTCCCGCTTGCAAGTGCGCTTGGGATTGATCACTTTGGTTGCGAAGTAGACGAACGCCTCGTAGACGATATCAGCAAAGTACGCAGATCTCGTACGGTCGAAGGGCTTCTCCCAACCCAGATAACGAAGAACCAACCGGGCCGCAAGGTCGGCAGCATCGTTGAGGGAAAAATCGTGGAGGTAGATCCCATAGGGACCGATGAAGGCGGGCTGGCGGGACTGTAGGGCGGCGATTATGCCTGAGACTCTCCGATGGTCGGCCCCGTAGCGGCGGGACATCTCGCCAACGGTCTCCTCCTCGCTATCCCAGGTGGCCAATTCGAACTCCGGCAGTTCGAATGCATCCAGCCCGAGGTAGGCGGCGATGCGATGCGCAAAGTCGATTGTCTGCTCCTCAATATCGAAGGTCAAGGGGCCGGGCTCATCCACGGGGTCGAAGTCACGGTCATCAACAACGCCCTCAACGAACCTCAAGTAGGACTCGTATTTGGCCAGGGGGGTTGCGTTGATCACGGCGAATCTGTTGTGCGCAAGCTTGACGACGTTGACCATATATTCGAGCTTCTGCTCAGTCAGCGACCAGTAGATGGTCTCCGGGTTGGTGTAGACAATTACTGAGTTGGGGACATGACCCGTGCCGCACAGGTCAGCGACATCCTTCGGCAAGTGCTCCTCGGCTACGTGAAGATCCCCAATGAATACCAGAATAAGAGCGTCCGGTTGCTCTTTGCGCACGCGATGCAGCAGCTTGGCTGCGTGCCGGTCCCGGCTACGTAGCGGGTCGTCACTGCGAGAAGTACTGTTGATTCCCATAATCGGGATACCCCGGTCCTGGCAAAGGTCTGATATGCGCTGATATCCCTTGACCGGGAATCCCCAATTGCGGCGATAGTTTGCACGCTCCAAGAACTCAAAGAAGGTGCATTCTCCCGCCTGCCAGGCATCGATGTGCTTCTGCTTGGAGCTATGGAACGCCTCCAAAGCTACGACCATCTTCCTACCCTTCATCGTGGGGTGGGATTGCACCATGTCGATAAGGCGGACGAGGAACTTCTGAGCGGGTAGGAGGGTGTGGAAGTCACCTACATAGACGATATCTGCTTTGGCAACCTGTTGTACCAATTCCTCAGGGTAGCTGTGGACGTCAAAGGTGGCGACGTCCGCGCGATACTCCTGGTAGTACTTCTCCAGTTCCGGTGTTTGGGTGATATATCGCTTCATGCGACGCTTCAGACGTTTGACCATACCGCGCTGTAATGCAATGATTGATGGTCTATTCGGTCGTCTCTTTTTCTTCTTCATGCCGCTACTGGTTTCGGTTCTTCCACTCCCGTTCCATGTCTCGATTCTCGTCCCGTTTCCGGATGTCATGTCGCTTGTCCACTTGCCGCTTTCCCCGCGCCAGGCCTATTTCAAGTTTGGCCTTGCCATTCTTGAAATAGATGGAGAGTGCCACTGCGGTGAACCCTCGCTCAGTGATCCGTTTCCCGATGCGGTCGATTTCATGACGGTGAAGAAGCAACTTGCGAGGCCGCTGAGGGTCATGGTTGTTGATGTTCGCATATCGATACTGGGCGATATGTCCCTGGATGAGATATAGCTCATCGTCGATTCGGTCGATGAAGGCCTCGGTTAGCGAGGCTTTTCCGTCCCGCAGCGACTTGACTTCGCTACCCACGAGCGAGAGGCCAGCTTCGAATCGCTCTTCAATTGAGTAGTCACGGAAAGCACGCTTGTTGCGGGCAACTACTTTGTTGGCGGTCATGTAGCTTCGGACCTCCTCTGGTGAAGTGTCATGGCAATGGCCAGCAGCAATCCAAGCAGGCTCAATGCTCGCCCAAGCCAATCGGTTGCTCCAAGGGTGTATTCTATGGATGTTCTCCCCTCTCCGGCAAGGAGCATCATGCCGTATCCCGCGGGCAGAAGTTGCAAAGGCTCGCCCTTTGGTCCCGTGGCATGCCAATTGTCGTGATGAGGTATCTTCACGTAGATGGGGACATTGGTGGACGGACATCCCAGCAATTCCAGCTCCAGGCGATCGCCGCTGCTGCTGATGGCCTTTGCCTCGGCTTTGCAGTTGGGAATGGCATTGAGCGGCCTGGTGAGACCTACGACCGGGATCGGGGCTTCGCCCCCTAGTGCGAACCAGCGCTCAGTAAGCTCATCGAAGCGCTCCTCAGGAACAGGATGAAAGGTGGCTTGCGCGGAGAGGAGGGATGAGTTTGGAAGGGGGTGAAGGCGATAGGAGAGAGCGGCACCATCGGCCGTGAGGTAGTGGTCTTCAAGGAGCGCAGCGAGGCTGCCCGGGTCTTGGGCTATGAAGTTAGGAAAGTGGAGGGCAGTAGGTCCCTGTGGCGGAGCCGCTGTCTGGCTGGCAGCGCGGCGATCGGAGAGGAGATGGGAGAAACCGAGGAGGGCAAGTTGTCGCCTGGCGATAGTCCCGTCTGGGTCGGGCACGCGGGTGGCGGGGTTGGCATGCATGTCAATGCCCCACACAAACTGCTTGGGTGAGAGCTTGCGTAGCAGGCCAAAGATCGGGCGGGCGGTGCGCGCCGACTCGACCGAGATGCCGTGAGAGACCGCTCCCCCTCCCGCGGTTACCGCCCAGGGTAGGGCCATATAGCCGGGCGAGTGCATCGGTTGAGTCAGCACTGCGATTCGGCCCCCTAGTCTACTTGCCGACTCGACATCGGCGGGGAGAAGCCCGGGATTGCCCCTGGGATGGACCGGTCCCATTGCGTGGAAGATGGTGGCGAGGGCCAGCAGCATGATGAAGTTGCCCGCCCTCAGTAGTACGGTCGGTCGGCGTGGTGCTGGTACCTGGTGCTCCATGTCACCCGTGGTTGCCCAGGGGTGGTAGAGCAGATAGGAGAGGAGGATTAGGGTGAGGAGGGTCACCGGAAGGGTCAGTCGATAGAAGTGGAAGGTCACTCCCGTGGAACTGCCGATGCCTGCCCCGGCGACAAGAGTGCCGGTCACCACGGCCAGGACCCGTACAGCGCGTGGCAATCTTCGCCAGTAGAGGAGCGTAAGCGCGACGGTCGCGGCGATTGGCCACCATAGGCTGATGGGCCATTGTAACGGAATGTAGGTACTGTGAACTCGCCCCGCATTGGCTAGAAATGGGAGCGCAAAAAAGCCGCTAAGTGCGAAGGCTAGAAGTCCGGCGATTCCCCATGTCCGAAAGTTGCCGATGCGGTTCTCGCCTTCGCGCGGATAGAGCAAATCTGCTACCGCCGCGACAATGCAGGTCACCGCAGCTACCAGTCCCCAGACAGGGTGGAGAAGGACCGTGATGGCAAGGGGAATTGGGATTCTTGTCGGGCGACTTCGCCCCTCTCCCAGAACTGCGCTCAGGCAAAATAGCCAGGCCACACAACCTGCCGCAGAGGGGAACATCCCGTTGCCGATAGCAGACTCAAGATTGGTACCCAGTGTTTCGCCGATGCCAAGCACTTCCGATGGCAGGACGAGTCCGCACCAACCGGCGAGAAGCAAGGTTCCGTGCAGGCCTGGTCTAGGGCGTTGGGGGTCGGTTGCAGCGGCGACGACCCCACTGACCACATAGAGGGCAAAAGGGATAGCCAACCAGGTGACGGTGACCAGGATCTTCACCGCTGCCACGGGACCAGTGAGGCGAGAGAGAGCCCCACCGAGCAAGTGGAAGAGTGGTGGGTAGAGTTGTCCCACTGCGAATCCACCCCAGACCCGGTCGCACCAACCGGAACCAAATGGGAGCAAATGTTCAGCCGTGAATTCGACGAGGAAGAGATGGCCTGCGCCATCACCCTTGAGGAGGTTATTTTCGAGCCACCATGGTCCGAGGATGGTCGCTAGATAGAGGTAGATGGAGGCCAGGATAGCATAGGGCCACAGGCGGCTGCGTGCCAGCCCCAGTGCGGGTAGCCTTCCACGCATACTCTAGTAAATCCGTTTGACTGAGATGCCCTTGTAGTAGAACTCCAGAATCTCACTTGAGTCCTTCCCGTCTCGGGCCATTTCCATGGCACCGATCTGGCACATTCCGACGCCGTGGCCAAAGCCTCCGCCCTGGAATTCCCAAGCACCTTCAGCGTTCTTCTTGACTACAAAGAGGCTGCTTTTCAGGCCCCCAAAGAGGCGGCGGATAGTCAACTCACCGTTGATCACTACTTCGCCCTTGTTACCAGTTAATTGCAGCTTATTGGCGCGCCCTGAGACTCCCCGATGAAGGACTTCCATGCTCTTCACGTGACCCACAGTGTGCTTCTTCTTTCTGACCAGTTTGTCCAGTTCCTTGGCGGACAGGGTCTTGGTCCATCGGAATGTCGAGCGAGACCGGGAGGAGCGTCCGCAATAGGTCGTCGGAGGTGTGGTCAAGAAGGCCTCAACGTCTTCTTCGGTAACCGGTGAGCGGGCTCCATCCGAAGTATCGAAGCGGCCCCGTAGATTGGGGCTGTTCACTCCTGCCCAAGCCTCATGGCCGTCTTCCGTATGACCGCCGCAAGTAGAAGAGTAGCGGATATCGGCGAGCTTGCCGTTCTCATCGAAGATGACCTCACCGCGAGTCTGTTTGACAGCGCGATTCGTCCGCTTCTTTTCCGCCCCCTTTCCCTTGTAGACCTGGCAATCTTGCTCCGAGCAAATCAGATAGGGGTCGGCGAGGTGACGGTGGCCAATTTTCGAGTAGAGTTCGTTGCGCGCGGAGATGGCCTGGGCCTGCAGGGCGGCATCGGGGGCATCGGGGTAGATCTCTGCCGGGACGAGCCCGCGCAGCATAGTCTCCGCGGGAAGTACGTTGGCAATGGCCAATTGCCCCGTCTTGTCTACGGCAACGTAAAAGCTGCCGCCGTAAGTTCGTGTCTGTCGACCATGCCACGGAAAGCCTCGGGCATACTCCACGTCGTGAACTGTGAGGGTTCCGTCCTTGGGCTCGAACCAGATTGCGTTGCGCGCTTCGATGGTGATTCCGGACTCTCGTTCACGCAGGAATACTTGTCCTTCGGGGCGAGTATCGAGTACTTCGGTAACACGCTGGCCGTCACTGCGGCCGCCGGGCAGCGCACCGAGAAAGGCCCGAGCTGCGGTGCGGCTTTCAAATAGCTTGTCGGCGCAAAGCAGGGTCTCCCGGGAGTCGAAGACCGTCCCCTGGAAGCTGAAGAGAGTGCCCAATTCGAGACGGACAGTCTTGTAGCCCTGCATCTCCCATCTAGCGCTGGCCTCCTTGACTCCCTTGAAGTCCTTCGTCGGAACTTCGTCCAGAACCGCTCTCCAGGCCAGTCTGGCTCCTGACGAATCTTCCACGTTGAAGACCCATTTTCGATTTCCACTTAGCGTCAGCTCGGGACCATCTGGCCCCGACGGGTGGACAATCAGACCGTTGCGGGCGCTCACTGTGATGCTCTTTTGCCGGTCCATGATGCCAACTGGGAGCACAGGTTCGCCATCGTCGGTAAACGAGAACCGGTTTGAAAAGAGAATCGCAGCCTTGTCCTCCCGGCTCATTTTGTCCTGAGCCAGAGCGGGGCTGGCGGTGAGCAGCGTCAGCATCAGCAATAGAGCGGCACGCATGAATCTGAACCTCCGTTTGCACTCAAGTGTAACGGGCATTCGCGCGCAGGCAAACTATTAACACGCGACTTTTATGTTGTCAGGGAGGGGGGGGACTCTATAATAGTCCGGAAAGAGGTCCGCATGTCCGTGAAGCAGCGATATAAAGTAGCCGAGAAGATTCACGCGGGAGGGATGGCTGAGATCTTCCGAGGTTACGCTTTCAGTCTGGACGGAATCCAGAAGCAGGTAGCGATCAAGAGGATTCGTCCCCACCTGGCAACCAACAAGACGTTCATTCAGATGTTTATCGACGAGGCGCGTCTGACGATGCGCCTCAATCACGCTAATATCACACAAGTTTTCGACGTCGGGCGAGCACAGGGGACCTATTTCCTGGTGATGGAGTTTGTGGACGGAGCGAACCTCCGAAAGATCTCCCAGGCGGCGGCTGAGAAGGGCTATCGCATACCGGTCGAGATCGCGATTCTCATTATCCTCGATGTCTGCAAGGCCTTGGCACATGCCCACGAAGCTCGGGACGAAAACGGCGATCACCTCGATATCGTCCATCGGGATGTAAGTCCGCCCAATGTCCTGGTTTCGCAGGAAGGCGAAGTGAAGATCACCGATTTCGGGTTAGCCAAGGCGGTGACGCATCTGGAGGCGACAGATCCAGGCGTCGTCAAGGGCAAGTTCAGCTACCTGGCGCCGGAGGCCACTGAGGGGCGGCCTGTAGACGCTCGCTCAGATATGTTCTCCTGCGGGATAATTTTGCATGAGTTGCTGACTGGCCGACGACTGTTCATGGGCAAAACGGACCTTGAAACCGTTGACCTGGTGAAGAAGTGCGAGGTCTCGCCCCCATCGGCCCTGAACCCTGACGTCGACAACGATCTGGATGAGATCGTCCTGCGGGCCCTCTCACGGGATCGAAAGCGCCGTTTCCAGTCCGCTCGGGATATGGGCGACGCCTTGGCCAAGTATCTATTCTCGCACAATCTGAAGGTGACGGTTTTTGACGTCTCCCAGATGATGCGGATGCTCTTTTCCGATGATGAATTGGACACCTACCCCCGCCGCGTTGTGGATATTATTCGGGAAGAGGTGATCAATTTGTCTAGTCTCGGAAGGTTGCCTGGGGTTACTCCAACTGAGGGCGTGCAACCACTCGACCTGGGGGAGTTTCAGGCCCGTAAGACCGCCTTTGAGGATATCTGGAAAGACTTTGACGCCTTGGAGGGAAGAGGAGATTCCGGGATCAGCCCGGTCAACATTGGTCTGCCGTCGTCAGGTAGCAATAGCAATGTTGGCGAGACGTCCGGGAAGGCAGATAGTACCATGCAGAAGGACGCCGGAAAGCAGCGAGGATCGTCTGGCTGGAAGTGGTTGATGCTGGCCTTGCTGGGACTGGGTGCGGCGGCATCTATCGGCTATCTGGTGATGTTCACGGATCTTCTATAGTAGTGCAGAATCGTTCACTTTAAGAGAGGACACATGGCCCATCTCGTCATCGAAACCCCCAAGCTCGGCAGCGAGACGATCGAGTTGACCGGGAACCACTCCATCGGACGTCACCCCGGTCAGAACGTGCAGGTGATGGACCGCCTGGTATCCAAGCAACATTGCATCGTCTCTCGATCTGCTACGGGCTGGGAGATTGCCGATGCCGGGAGCCGCAACGGCACGTTCGTCAACAACAAGCGTATTGAGGGGACTCACGAGTTGCAGCCAGGGGATCGCGTGATGGTTGGCGCGACGAGAATTACCTTCGAAGATGACGACCACGAGGTGCCGGAAGAGGTACTGGATATTACAGAATCTGCTTCCTCACCTCTCATACAATCAGTCGTTGACCCCTCGGAAGCCCTCGAATTTCTGCCTGCTTCAATGATTGAGGAGCAGGATGATTTGCGCCGCGACTATGAGAAGCTGCGATTTGCCTATCAACTCCACCGTGAAATCGCCCTTGAGTTGGACCTGACCAATCTGTTGCAGACTATCATGGAAATGGTGATGGCCTTTCTCCCCGCTGTGGACCGGGCCATGGTGCTTCTCAAGAAGGATGATGAGGCCGGTCTCTACGTGGCCAAGAAGCACTATCGACCAGGTGTCGATGAATCGGTACGAATGACGGTCTCCAGCACCATCGTCAACCGCATCGTACAGGAGAAGAAGGCGATTCTCTCAAACGATGCGATTGTCGACGACAGATTCGATGGGGCACACAGTATTGTGTTGCAGGGCATCCGGTCTGCCATGGGCGTTCCCATGCTTGGGCGTGATCAGCAGGTACTAGGTATCCTGATGGTGGATAGCCTCAAGAAGATCGGTGCGTTCACGGAGCGGGATCTGAACACTGTGCAGGGGTTCGCTGCCCAGGCTGCCGCCTCCATTGAGAACACATTCATGGCCCGACGCATCGAGGAAGAGGCGGCCACGAGAGGGAAACTGCAGCGGTTCTTGTCACCCAATCTTGTCAATCGAGTCCTGGCCGGCGAGCTCCGCCTTGAGAAGGGGGGGGCGCCTAAAGATGTGGCCATCCTCTTCTCAGATATCCGTAAGTTCACTGAGCTTTCCGAACGTCATGCGCCGGGGCAGATTATTGATCTGCTCAACGCTTACTTCGAGCGGCAAGCCGAAATCGTCTTCGACTATGAGGGGACCCTCGACAAGTTCATCGGCGATGCTCTGATGGCCCTGTGGGGGGCACCGATTTCCGGCGAAAAGGACGCTCTCAACGCGACTATGGCAGCCATCCGAATGCAGCAGGCCATGCGTGAGTTCAACGTTGAGGCGGAGGCCATCATCGGCGAAGGCATCGGCGTCGGCATTGGAATTGATGCGGGCCCCGTCGTAGCCGGATTGATGGGCTCAAATCAGACCATGAACTACACCGTTATTGGTTCCCACGTAAATCGTTCTGCCAGACTTTGTTCCGCTGCCAAGGCCGGTGAAATCATAGTTTCGCAATCGGTGTGGGAAGAGGTGAGGGATCAGGTGCCCTGTCAAGCCCTCGAGCCCATTATGCTCAAGGGGATCGCCGAACCGGTGCCTATCTATAAGGTAACGGGCTACAACTAGATTCGTCGGCATCTATACTTCAAAACTACGCGTGACGTCTTGCCAGGGGCCGGATCTTGTCCAACGTGGCGGTGAGCGAAAGGCGCGGGAGAAACTCCATTTCCCGACGGGCCCGACTGTCGTCCACGAGGCAGGGGTAGCGTAGAAAATCCAGCTCCGCTGGAGGGACATACGCGACGCCAAAATCCCAAGCTTTTTGCGCCGCGGCGCGCAGCAGTGTGTAAGGTAGCGTAATGGTCGGCTTGCCAAGGTAATCTAGTGCCGCGCTGAGGGGTAGGGCGGTCTCTCCAGCTACATTATAGATGCCGCGCAGGCCTGGGCGCATCGCTGCCACGATGGCCTCGATGACATCACTCTCATGAAGGAACTGCACCATTGGGTCGAAGCCCATCACTTTGGGAATGCGGGGTAGGGTGAGGAGCCGCATGGGACCGTTTCTGACGGTGCCGACGATGTGCGACGGTCGGAGAACAACAGTTTCAACCTCGGGTATCTTCCAGAAGAAGGAGGTGACGAGCATGTCGGTGGAAATGAGGCTACGCATCTCGGAAAAGGTTTCCCCCGCAAGGAGTAACGCCTCCTCGGTGAGAAACTGCGGGTTGTCGGGACGCGCCCCATACACGTTGGCCGTTGACAGGAAGATCACTTTGCGCACGTTATAGCGCGCTGCGTATTCAAGAAGGCGCTGGGTTCCAACCACATTGAAGCCATGCAGGACTCCCTGAGCGCGGCCGAAGTCGTGCATGACGTTGAGATGGATGATGGCATCGACATTGTGATTGCGGAAGATTGACTCGCAGCGCTTGCGGCGGATGTCATAGGAGTAGACCTTGATATCCTTGGGGCGATTGGTGAGATCGCGGCGGTCGAGCCCGATGACCTTGTGGTCCAAATGCAAACGGCGGGCTAGCAGTCGGCCCATGGTGCCGGCAATCCCGGTGATGACGACGGTGCTCATCGCACACCTCCCAACACCGAGATAGGAAATGGACCACGCTCCTCCAGGCCGCGGTTGACCAGACGTTGAATCTTATCCTGTACCTTCGCTACCTTGGCCTCGATAATCTCATCCTCATCGTTGGGATCCCCGGAGAAGGACATTGGTTCGCCAAAGTAAAGGTGGATCTTCACCGGGTAGGGGAGAATCCCCAACGGAAAAATCCAGGGAAAGGTCGGGGTGATTGGAAAGGCGGGTGCGCCGAGCAGGCGGGCCAGCAGTTTTGAGTTGTGAAGCGCGGGGATTGCCTCCTCTGCTCCGACCACTGCAACCGGAACAATCGGCGTCCGCGTTTCCATGGCGAGACGCATAAATCCGGCGGAGAACTTCTTCAGTTTGTAGCGCTCCCAGAAAAGCTTGCTGATGCCCCGAACACCTTCGGGGAAGACCAGAATTGCCTCGTCATTTTCCAGCAGGCGTCGGCTATTGTCAGGGTCGCCGAGGACCTGGCCGCAGCGGGCCATGAAGAGGCTGACGAAGGGCAACTTCGGTACCCATCGCTCAACCATGGACCGGAGGATGCGGGGAGGGCGCCCCTCAATGGCCAGGGCCGCGGCGATGAGGGAGCCGTCAAAGGGGAGCTGGCCAGAGTGGTTGGCCACGAACATCAGGCGGCTTGTGGGCAATTCGTGCAGCCCGTGGGTGCGCACCCGGAAGTAGCCTCGATAGAGAAAGCGGACAATGGGAATCACTTTGCGAATGAACGCAGGGGACATCCCAAAGGGGTCGTATCCGAATTCGTTGAGATGCGTCGCACCAGACCTTACGACCTGATTCTCCCAGTTCTTGTCACCCCAATCACGAAATCTCGTTCCGACCTCGTTGAGAAAGTCATCGAGATAGGGGGAGCGGTAATCGTCGCCATCGGGAGAGTAATCCTCGGTCATGGAGTGGCCTCCTGGGAAACACCGCGGAGCGACAGGGGGCTGGTGATCGAGAAGGAATCTACCAGCTCCTGAAGAGCGTCCATAGTGGTGGCATCGTCGCAGCGATAGCAGGTGAACCGGTACGCTTCGCCAGGGGCAAGCAAAAGGATCTCTGTTTGCGCGTACACGCCTTGCCCGCCCGGGATACGAATCTCGTATGTCTCATAGCCCTGGGCTGTCAAGCTTGACGTTATCTCCAATTCGGGGTCGAAAAGAAATCCCATTACCTCCGAAAGCCACCATTCTCCGGACCGGTTGTTGAGATCAAAGACCATTAGAAACAACTCGGCACCAGCCTGTTGCAACACGATTTCCATTGTGAACTTGCTGGGTGCGGTGACTTCGGGCCAGCTTCTCTGCGAGACCACCTCCCCCTGGTGGACGAAAGTGAATGAGAGACCGCGGTGTTGGCCCTGGAAGAGCGTATCGGCGGCACTGCCGGTTGTCGGCTGAACAATGAGCAGCGCACCAGCTAGAGCCAGCGTCAAAAGGGATCGGCCCATATTGCTTGTCATCATATCATTCCCCCTGAACCCGTCCGGAGTTCGATTCTAACCTTGCATGCGGTGGCCCGTCAATCCGTGAGTTCGGGCTGGACCTTCTCGAAGACGGTCACCGATACGCTGCGAAAAGAGCGTCCTTGCTCGGTGGCGCGGTAGGTTCCCCCTAGAACCTGCCCGAAGGTGCCGAGGAAGAGTCCCTGGTTCTCAAAGGCACCACGCGTCAGCACCACGTTGACGCGGTCGGGGAGGAAGGAAATGGGGGGCAATTGCGAAGGCGACATGATCCCGTTGGCGGTTCCCGCACCGAGATAGTATTCGAGGCCCGGTCGATCCCACATCGGGAGCACGAAATTGGCGGTGCCCCGTTCGTCTTGAGACAACCTGGCGATAAGGTTGCCGGCTCCTCGGAAATCCTGTCGGGGCAGGAAGGCTCTGTGGTGCCGTACAAGAGAGGGAATGGCCAGGCTGACGATCAGCACGACGATGGCCGCACGACCGAGCAGCTTGCGCGGTTGCCATGCCGATGCGGCAAGGATGTAAAGGGGGGGTAGCAACATGCACCAGTTTCGGGGCTGAAACGGCCGATGGAAGTTATAGAGCAATGCGAGCACGAGGAGGGTGCCGACCGTGAGGGAGGCAGTTGCCGGAAGCGGATGGCCATCTCCGGCTCCCCGCAAGTTGTAAAGGTTGCCGACGATGAGCAGGAATATGCCAACAAACGCGATGAGGTAGGTGCGAGGAAGCTCCAGGTAGAGCAGGGTGGCCATTGGCTGTGCCCCCGGCAATACAAGGACAGTAAGGGCGGGTGCTGCGAGGCATAGGGCAATAACCAGCAGTGCAGTCAGTGAGCGGCCTCGAGAGAGGCGAGCGTCGCTGCCAGGTTTGGTCGGCCTGACCAACTCTCTCGCAAGAAATGCAGCAACCAGGCCATGAATAGCGCCCCCTGCCATGAGGAGAGCAGAGAGCCAGGCGACAATACGTGCCGGGTGCGAAGGAGAGAGACCGAAAAAGAGCAGATGCAGATTGGCTGCGGTAGATTCCGTTGCCGGTGCGTACATGGTCTCGGGAAGGTGGAGAAACTGCACCAGCATCAGCGGGGCCCAGAAGAGGAACGCTGAGAAAGAAATGCCCTGCACGACGCTCCATCGGAAGAGTCGCTCTGGACTGAACCGGCGGACCGTGAAGAAGTGGATGTTGGCCACCAGAAGGAGGATCGCAGCATAGTAGTGCGTCAAGACCAGCGCGCTCTCCACGAAACAGAGACCCACCCAGAACCAGAGGGAAAGCGAGCGCTGTTTGAGCAGCGATTCATATTGGAGGAAGAAGAAGGTGGCGAGGCACATCAACAGCGCCTGACACCTGACCTCTACTGAATAGTGTGCGTGAAAGGCGGAAAAGGAGAGGAGGAGCACAGCCAGGAGTGCCACCCAGCGGGAGTACATCCGGCCCCAGGCGTAGAGGACCACCAACCCGAGTAAGCTGAGTACCAGTGAGAGGAGACGTAGCAACATGTCCGTCTCACCGAAAAAGCGCGTCCATCCCCACAAAACCAGATAGTAGAATGGAGGGTGGATATCAAAGAAACCCGTACGGTGCAGAAGTTGTTGGAGGGGTAGGCGGGCCGCGTCAATTGAGACGACCTCATTGATCCAGAGACCTTCCTGCAACGATTCGCTGCGAATGAAGAAGGCGATTCCAACAACCACAACGAGGGCAACTTCCCAACCGATCTTGCGCAGCGGTTCGAAGGGGCCAACGGCCGTGGTTGTTCTAATTGGTTCTTCCATCACTGCTCCAGTCTACTGCATTCGAGCCAAAACGAAAAGACGACCTTTGTCGGCTCGATTGTCGGACGTTCCATTGCCATCAGGGCTATGTTCAGGAGCTGATATCAGTAGTCGACGCTGCCACCAATTTCGAGGTTTGGCTCCGACGGAAAGAGCAAGGGAAATATTGAACGTCGCTCCTCCACGGGGGCATAGGTTGCCAGATATTTCAGAACGTGGCCCGTGACCTTGCGGCAATAATTGCGGGCCTCATTGTATGCGATTTCTTCGATGATGTGGTCCCAGCCTCCCTCCCGGTTGTCCTTGACGAAAGTTCGGATCGGGTCGGGACCGGCGTTATAGGAGGCGGCCACCAAAGTAAGCTGACGGTGGAAATCCTTGGCTAGAAAGCCGAGGTAGGACGTGCCAAGGCGTAAGTTGACCGCAGGATCTGAGAGCCGAAACCGGTCGAAGGGAATGCCCAGGCGACCGGCCGTGCGCCTACCGGTGGGGGGGATCACCTGCAGCAACCCGACGGCATCAGCCCAACTTATGACGCCGCGGCGGTAGCGACTTTCCTGCCGCATGATGGAGTAGAAGAACCAGGATGGCAGCCCCGTATGAGCTGCTTGCACCTCGATAAGGCGGAGGTAGGCCTGAGGATAGGCGAAGGTCCAGCCGCGCCGATTCTCAGCAGTAGGGATCTTGCCGTGGCGCCGCTTGTTCTTGCTACCCCAGGTACGCATCGAGGCCGGCTCTTCCAGCATAGAGAAGAGCCAGTAGTGGGCCTCGACGTTTCTGGTGCCAACCTTGCGCTCGAAGGCTTTGCGGTGCGGTTTGAACCAAGCTCTGGCGGCCCTCATCTCCCCCACCAAAACGGCATCCATCGCGGGCTGCAGGGATGCCCTGAGTCGTTTGCCAACCAATTGGTCGAGTTGGCTGGGGAGGGGCCGCACCGGCGTCGCAACCTTGTGTAGGAAGAGGGGATTGTCTCTCGCCTTTCCCAACTCCTGAAGTCGGTGCCAGGAGAGCATTCCGTAATAGCTGAGAGGGTAACGCTCAAGGGACTTATCGAACCACTCCCGGGCGCGGTCGGTTTGCTGTTGGTGGGCAGCTATTCGACCAAGCCAGTAATAGGCTTTGCCAGCAACTATGTCGTTACCGTACCCGGACAATTGGCCAAAGACTTTCGCTGACTCCTTGTAACGCTGTAGGCGGTAAAGAGACCAGGCCTTGAACCAGAGGATGTAGGACCGGAGTTCGCCCTTGCGATAACGCTTGAGGTATCGGTCGAAGCCGGGCATCGCGGCGTCCAACTCGTCATGGTCATAGGGGAGCCAGCCCAGGTAATAGTAGCATCGCTCGGCGTGGGCTCCGTCAGGGTAGCGGTCAATATACTCCTCAAAGATAGTGACGGCCTCGTCGTACTTCTCGAGATTCATCTTACAGCGGCCCATCTGGTAGAGCGCGTAGTGCTTCGAGCCTCCTCCGTGCTTGTACACATGGCCGTAATGTTTCAAGGCCTTCGCCCGATCGTCCCTAAGCTTCCGTCCGTGGATTTCGGCCAGATAGTAGTGGCAGCGATTCCGATGACGAGTCCAGGACGGATCAGTCAGGCACTGTTCGAACTTCGCGGCTGCCTCACTGTAACCCCAACACTCGAAGAGGCGCACCGCCCGGTCAAACTCTTCACGGGGCTTGAGGTCCTTGTCCAACATCTCTTCCTTGCACCGCTCTGGCAGGGGTGCACAGGGCCAATTCGTGTAGAGTTGGCGACAGTAGCCTGTGGTCGGTTTATCGTCGGCCACGGCATGGAGGATACGGCCCTCCAGCACTTCGCTGCTGTCGATACCCTTGCAGCGCTGTAACCGTTTGAGCCAGCGTCCGGAGATTTCGGTGTCACCGTGAGCGAGGGCCGCGGCGAATCCTTTGCGGCACAACCTGGGACCAAACGCGCCGTCGTCTGCCTCCTTCCAGAGCTCCTCAAAATGGGCCAGTGCATCTGCCGACCGTCCGTCAGAATGAAGGGCGATGGCGAGGTGATAGCGGGCGAGCCTGGCCAACCCTCGCCGAGGAAGGCCTATTAGCGGCTCACAAAGTGCTGCGGCACGCTTCCAATCGCCTTCCTGGGCGAATGTGCGACTCAGCAATAAATTGCGAGCGGCCTCCCATTCAGGCTGGTCTGGCGGCACGACCACGGCGGTAAGTATGGTGCGTGCGGGCGAGAAATATCCAAGGCGGACGTTGGCAGCAGCCTGCAGGAGCAACTCTTCGGTCGCCACCGCAGGAGTCGGCAACTCTTGCGCCGCCAGTTGATGAGGTGCGACGAGGGCGAGCAGTAGTGCGAGGTACGTCATCGCCTACTTAGGGTCGGCGCAGCAGCGGAATCCAACGTAGCTGGAGCCACCGAATCGCTTCACCGATCGATAGCAAGTGGCTTCCTCAGCAGTCTTGTATGAGTCACCACCATTGACCGTCTTCTCGTGAGTCCACTCGGCGACGTTACCGACCATGTCGTACAGTCCTCGTGCCTTGCACTTCTTCTTGGACCCCGCAGGCAGCACGTCTCTTTCGATGCCATCTTCGTCCACCGTGTTGCACCCATCAGGATTGTACTTGCCGCCATATGGATACTTGCCGCCACAGGCTCGCTTCCACTCCCAGTTTCGGCAGAGTCGGCCGCCCTTTGCGGTGCAAGCCCCATTGGCCGCATCCCAGCTTACATTGGTCTTTGGCATCCGGCCCTTGCCGGGGTACTCGTAACGATCGATGCAAAACGCCACGAAGGGGGGCGCAGTCGGATTCCCCTTGCGCTCCGGATTCTTGGTGATAACTCGTTGCATGCCACCCGGGCACTTGAGGGTCTTGAGGAAAGCCTTCAATTCCTCCTCGATTTCCTTGTTCAGTCCGCCCTTGCCTTTTACCTTCTCTTTCAGCAGCGCGTTGGCGGTCTTCTTCGCTGGAGGAAGTGCTCCGGCGATTGCCGAGAATGCCATGCTGGCCTGATCAAGCTTCTTCTTGCGGAGCAAAGTCTCGGTGTCCATCAACCCGTTGCGGAGATCTTCGATAGTAGCTCGAGCCTCATCGACCTCTTTGACCTTCTTCTCGTTTCCGGCCTTGGACCAGGCCCGGGATCGGTCTTTCAGTTTATCTCTGAGATTGCGAAGCGACTTCAGTTCCTTCCTCACGCTCTTGTTCAACTTCTTCTCCGCTGCCGCAGCAGCCTTCTGCTCTGCAGTCTCCTTCTTGACCTCTTCCTTCTTGACTTCTTCCTTCTTGACCTCTTCCTTCTTGACCTCTTCCTTCTTGACCTCTTCCTTCTTGACCTCTTCCGCGATCGCCACAGTCTCGGCCATTTTGACCTCGCGTGCGAGCGCGGCCACTACCTCCTCGTCGAGCTTGGCCACCTTCACAGACCCTTTGGTGAGGGCGCTAAGTGTCGTTCGAGCGTTGTCAGCGGTCAGGGTGTCCATACCCTCAAGAAGAGCCAGGTAACTCTTGAGTTCGGTCTGGGCGCGACTCTCAAGGTCTGACAGAGCTTTGACCTCCACTTCCTGTTTGGCCTTCTGCCATTCGCTCCGCTTGGCGGGCATCTTGGCTACCGAGTTTTGGAGGGCCTTGGCGCTGGTTGCGAAACCTGACCGGTGCCATTTCTTAACGAACTCAATTGCTTGAGGCGTATATTTGGTCGCAGCACTCTGAATTTCTGCAAGCTTAGGTTTGAGTGCCGCTAACTCTTCCTCTGTAGCGGCCTGCTCAGCGGCCACTTTGAATTCGGCGACTGAGGCTCGCAGGGATTGCGCAGCCAGGTCGAGTCCAGCTCCTTCCTCCACCAGTGACGCAAGCCACTCGCCACGGGCTTTCTTCGTCTTGCGATCCTTCTTCGGAAGAGTCAGGAAGAGAGTTTGTGCGGAGGAGACGGTTGCGGCTGTCTCCTGGCTCAGCTCCTCGATTGGGACGAGCGCGCCGACTGCCTCAGCAACGGGCACCAGTGACGCGGCCAGATCGGTGCGACCCTGGAGTACTACCTCGCTCACTGCGACCGCGGTTGCCGCCGTCGCAGTTGCAGCCTCGGCAGCAGCTTTTTCAGCCGCGGCTTTTTCAGCCGCGGCCTTTTCGGCTGCAGCCTTTTTCGTGGCCTCACGCTTCTCGATTGCCTTCTTCGTCGATGCCTGCCTTGCAGCCTCCTTCTTCGCTGCCCGCTTCTTGGCCGCTTTCTCCTTCTTGGCCTTCTTCGCTGCCGCCTTCTTCTTTGCTGCCTTTTGCTTTGCCTTCTTCTTGGCCGCCTTCGCCTTGGCTGCTTTCTGCTTCGCTGCCTTGCTCTTTTCGGCCGGGGCTTTCGACTCGACCCTGGCTACCTTCTTCTCTTTCTTGCTCTCTTCCTTTTCACCGAAGTTCAGGGCAACCAAGACGAGGACGATAGCGGCCACCGCAAGGAAGGCGAGGACGCCAATGAGGTTGGCTGGACTGCGCTTACCCGTTGACCGTTCAAAGGTGGGACGCGCGTCTGGGGGCGGAGCCACCGGGACGGGGGGGGCAACCGGGAGATCATCATCTTCTTCGCCTAACACAAGGAGATCATCATCTTCTTCGCCTAACACAAGTATATCGTCATCGTCGTCATCAGGCAGGCTCGTGCTGCCCAGCACTTCGTCAAGGTCCTTGTCTTCTTCACTCGACTTCAGGTGCCAGAATTCCCCGTCGGCCTGGAAACCGCCTTCAGGTGGCAAAGCGGTCGGTTGCTCAGGCTCTGGCTCCGGTTCTGGCTCAGGTTCTGGCTCGGCCTCCACAGGCTCTTCTTCAATTGCCTCGGTGTCGAGAACGTCCGCATCAACGACGACGGTTTCGACCACATCTGCATCGGCCTCAACGATCTCTGCTTCGACGGCCAAGATCTCATCCGAGTCGTCGCTCACAACGTCGGCTTCAACCTCCACCAATTCCGCCGAATCGTCATCGACAAAAACATCAGCTTCAACCTCTACCAACTCCGCC
>CAZFVN010000111.1:0-18500 GCA_964522395.1 uncultured Myxococcales bacterium | reverse complement strand
AGGTTCGAGACGATTTCGTGGAATTCTTGCGGTACGCAGGTGATCTGTCCCGCATTTTCGTGGGTTGTGATGTCAACTTCCCGTTCGAGCCCATCTCGGTCTCGAACTACGCTCATTACCGCCCGCACCCCTTCCAGCAGTGAATAGGTCCGCATTTCCGGGCTGTAGCCCTCCCGCGCATACTCACGAAGTAAGTCGACCGTTGTTCCGATGCGATCCGCACCTACATTGATCTGTTCCAGCAGCCTATCAATACTCTTTTGTGCCCTTGCTCGCTGTTTGTCGAGGTCGTCGCCTTCGTCGATCGCCTTGTTCAAGCGCGTCACGGCTTTCCCAATGAGCATCGCGCCATTCTTCATGTAGTTGAGGGGATTATGGATTTCATGTGCAAGGCGCCCGGCGATGATTTCAACCGAGTCCAGTCGGTGAGTTACCAATCTGTCCGCCTCGTACTCTTTGGCCTGCAGAAGCTGCTCAATGACGGCCAGCAACTCTGACGTACTAAACGGTTTGCCCAGATACTCATCGGCGCCGGCGTGCTTGCCGGCAACCCGGTCGGAAGTCCCGGCCTTTGCAGTCAGCATGACTACCGGAATGTGCTTCGTTTCGGGAGTCTTCTTGATGAGTTCTGTCAACTCCAGGCCGTCCATTTCGGGCATCATGTAGTCAGTCACCACAAGGTCCGGCCGGGTCTTCTCCACCAACTCCCAGCCGCGCGCTCCATTTTCGGCCAAAGAAACGTGGTAGCGGTCTTTGAGTTGCAGGTGGATAAACTGGAGCATTTCCTTGGAATCTTCGCAGACGAGCACCCGGGCAGTAGAACGGGTCTGCGCCGGGGCCGAATCCCGGGGGGCCAGCCGCCTTTCGGTTGCCTCGTCAATGGCCAGGAATTTGTAGTCGTTGCGAGTCTCGAAGCGCTGGCTCCACTGCGGCAGGCTCCCGTCATCCGCTCGCCGCGTCTTCTCAGTCTCCACTTCTCTGCGCCGCCGATCTAGCACAGAAGCGTCGAAATGTTCAGTTCCCGCACGCAGGCGCACGATCATCATCGTACCCTGCCCGTCTGCGCTCTCGGCCCAGATGCGGCCTCCATGCAACTGCGTCAACTCCCGGGCCAGGGCCAGACCAATACCTGTACCCCCAAACTTCCTGGTAGTTGTGCCATCCACCTGCGAGAAACGGTCAAATACCAACTCCAGCTTGTCGGCCGGAATACCTATGCCGGAGTCGGCTACTACGACCTCGAACTCGTTGGCGTGCTGCGTCACTGTAACGCCGATTTCGCCATTCTCAGGTGTGAACTTCACCGCGTTGGCCAGCAGATTAATCAGCACCTGCTCCATGCGGTCGTGGTCGATCCAGGCAATTACCGGCTCGCCGGGAACGTCATCCTTCAAGGTGATCTTCTTCCGCTCAGCGAGGGGCTTGATATTTGAGAGGAGCCCCTGCACGAAGACGTTGAGATCGGTCTCCTCAACCCGTAGCTTCAGCTTCGAGTCCTCAAGCTTGGCGAGGTCCAGCAGGTCGTTGATGAGCTTCATCAGCCGCAACCCGTTCTGGTAGATACGCCGGAAGTACTCCTGCTGCTCGGACGTGAACTTCCCCATTTCCCCTTTAACGATGGCCTCGGTGGGCGCAAGAATCAGGGTCAACGGAGTCTTCAACTCATGGGTAATATTTGAGAAGAACTGATTCTTGTAGGCATCCAGTTCCTTGAGTTTCTCGTATGCGGTCTCCAGTCGACTATTGGCAGCCTCAACTTCGGAGGATGCGAGGAATTCACGTAGCTGCAGCTTGTGCTCAAAGAACTGGCCTACCGCGGCGATGATAATGGTAGCGACGAGGAAGAAATTATGCGCTACGAATAGCACTGCGTTGGCCGGCGGCTGGAGGATTACGGTGGGTAAAACGTAAATGAAGTAGATGGTGGCAAAGATTAATATGCTCTCTTTCAGATTCCAGGTGCACAATTGTGCGGCCCCAACCACAACGAGGATCAAGCCTGCGTAGTATGGAGTTGGCGATTGCGCCGGTTCAATGGCATCGTGAAGATGTATCATCACTGCGATGGCCAGCCCACAAACGATGAAGACCAGAGCAGAGAGTCGTGCTGCGATGCGCCAGGCCCCCTTTTTGAAGGTGGCCATAACGATAAGCAGGCAGATGGCCGCAACGGCAATCCGGGTGGCCAGGAGCAAATCAAAGACAGGTCGCAAGACCAGGTAATCAACCAGGGAAAAAGCGGGTACCAGGGTGGCACCGAGAACCCCGGCGATCCTGGTGCCGCGCAGATTGACTTCGCCGATGCGCCGGCTAAACCCCTCTATTGCCGCCGGACTCATGCTGGCGGCACTGGGGGTCTTATCATCCATTTTTCTTCTTGCGCAAGATTGAGAAGTAACAGCCCTCGCTAGCGTCCATGACCACTTCGCCCTCGTCGATATGCTCCTTCACTTCATCGATGAGTTCCTGCATCTCTCCACGGGTCCTATAGCGAAGATTCCAGTCGAGCAGGTAGGTCGTGGTCCAGGCTGCGGGCGGCGGCGAGGAGAAATTACCGATGAGGAGGTAGCCCCCCGGACTGACCTTCGCCATGAGTCGATTCATAAGCATCTTTGCCTTGCCCGTCGAGAGATAATCAAAGAGCCCGGAGCAGTAGATCAAGTCTGCGTCGGGAAGACTTTCGAAGAGGTCCTTGTCACGCAGCAATTGGGCAAACGCGAGATAGAGGTACTGTACCTGAATCTGACTGCCAGTGCGCACCACCAGCGGTGAAATCTGGCGATTGGCAAAGCCTAATGCGCTGTTGTCCTGGTCAACCAGAGTGAATTGCACCGGCTTGGCCCCCTTGTATTGGGCAGCAAAGTCAACCAACTCCCGCGCCGGGCCCGAACCGAGACTCAGGATGCGACAGGTGCCTTCCGGGTCCTTCTCGGTGGACCGCTCCACCGTCCTCGAGATGTGCTCGAGGAGCAGATCCCGCCGGCGACGCACAGTCTCCGACATGGGATGCTCGACGCCATAACGGTGCATGAGGCGGGCAAAGAGGTGAGATCCCTCCCACTTCTTCTCATAGATGTAGGACATGAGCACGTGGTCACCGGCGTAGCCCAGCGGCTTCGCCCAAGCGTGGTAGAGTACCGGTGCGCTGACCACGTGGGGAGTGACCAACGGAAGGGTGTACTGGCGGTGGATCTCCTGGAACTCACGGTCGAAGTAGTCATTCATGGTAAGCTCTTCGAGCTTCTCTTGGGGACCGGCGATGGTGAGTTTGAAGTTCTCCCAGGCGGTGGCCAGGACCTCAAGTTCCGCGTCCGCACGCGCATCATAGGAGACTCTCTCCAGTTCGTTCTCCTGGCGGGAGAGGATGTAGCGAAAGCGATGCACCACGTAGAGGAAATCAGCGACTGACTGCTTGTAGGCTGCGGAGACATCCTGACGGGCGAGGATGACGCGCGTCTTGCGCATTTCAGCCGCGACCTCGGCATCAGCTTTCACCCTCCGAATGCGGTCGATGTCCATAACCCCGTCCACGAGTTGCAGGCCGAGAAGCAGGCGGTCAGGCATGCCCTCCTTCTTCACCGGGGTTACGTGGACCACTCGTGCCGGCCCTGTGTAATAGGCATCATCCCCGATCATGATCCAGATCTTCTCGACCAACAGCCCCTCTTCCACCGCGGCCTGCGCGTCGGAGAGACAACTCGCTCCGGTGATTGCGAAATCGACCAGTTCACCTTCGAAGAGGTCACTGATGACGCGCGGGTTGAGGTGATGAACCTCGTCGAGGAGGTCTTGCACCCGGTAGCGGGGTTGTCGATAGTTGATTGCCTTTCCTTCTCCTCCAGTAAGAAACTCGTGCTCCCCCTTCCCGGTCTGCAGGGACGTTGGGTCGATGAGTTCGAATTTTCGGAAGTTCTGTGATGCCGTCATTCCTTACCTCCAATGGGGACTTTCAAGACTGCTTAAGCATCTGAGTCATCGGACAAACCGGGCTCGGTGGGGAGTTCAATTGTTACCGCCGTCCCCTCTTCCGGTGCCGAGATGATATCCATCTTGCCGCCGTGCGCCTCAACGACGCGACGACAAACCTGCAGGCCCAGGCCCAACCCGTCGTCCCTGGCTGAGACAAACGGGCCCTTCAATTGCTGCAGCAAATCAGCCGGTATTCCAGCACCGTCGTCCTTGACTCGGAAGCTGACAAACTGCGTCCCCGAGCAAGCAGTACTGACCTCAATGCGACTACCTGCAGCAGTTGCATCCAGGGAGTTGAGAACCAGATTGACCACGACCTGCCGGATCTTCTCGCCATCAAGAATCGCACCAGGCACGCCTGGAGCTGGGTGATAGTCAATGGTGCGCTGGTTGGCGCGTTCGTCAAGGAGCGCTACACGCAGGCCCGTATTCACCAGTTCGTTGAAGTCATAGGTATTGCGCTTGAGCTTCCAGCCATCCTTGTGCGCAAAGGAGTTGAGCCCGCTAATCAACTCGAAGAGGGTCTCGGCGGAGGCAACGCCCAATTGGACGAAGTCTGCAAACTCCTCCGGGACATCGGCATTCTCCACCGCGTCGGCCAGGAGCTTCACCCCGGTCACGTGGTTCTTCAACTCCCGCACGATACTTGAGGTTAGCTGTCCGACAGTTGCCAGCTTCGCCGATCGTAGCAGCCGGTCCTGGGTAGCTCGCAGCGCCGCCATGGCCTGCTCCAAATCGACGTTCTTCTTGTGCAGTTCGTCCACCAGGCGCTGAATAACCAGTCGCTGAAGACGGTACTCCAACCCCTTTTCCACCACCGCTTCCACCTGATCGGGGTCCCAGGGCTTGAGGATGAAGCGGTAAACTTCGCCGACATTAATGGCATCGAGCATCGCCTTAGCGTCGCTATAGGCTGAGATGATGATCCGGATGGTATCGGGGTAGAGCTTGCGCACCTCGCGCAGCAGTTCCACCCCTGTGATGCCGGGCATGCGCTGGTCGGAGATGACCATGTCGAATTCTCCGGACCGCACGAGTTCAAGAGCCTCCGCCGGTGACGTCGTAGTGGTAATGTCGTAGTCGTCGATGAGAAACTCTTCGAGAACTACGAGGTTACCTTCGTCATCATCGACGGCGAGGATTCTTCCGGGGACCAGGTCCTCGATAGTTTTTTCCCCGAGGAAGGTACGGATAAGGGAGGCAAGTTCCATCGCTGCATCCTGCTTTTGTTGTGGCAGAATCGCCACCTGGGCGGCTCGCAACCGAAAGCGCCCGCACGGATCTCTCACCGCGGGAGGATTTTATACCGGCTTGTGGTCTCCAGCAAATTTTTGCTACAGTGTCGCGAAGCGGACTTGCGGGTAATTTGGCCTAAGCACTCAGGCCGCCACGAAGCCGCGGGAGAAGCCATGTCACTCGCCTCGATTACCACAGCCCGACTGCCACAATTGGTTGCCATTTCTCTCGTCGCTTTGAGCCTCGCAGTGCTCTCGCACCGAGCGGTGGCTCAGGAGACCCCTCCTGACTTCCTCACGGACCGGTACGTCTGCGACACGCCGGGCTACCAGGTGCCCTACGCAACCCACAATGGGTTGGAGGTTATCTACTCCGAGAATGCCGGCATCACCGGGCGTGACCCGAAAACTGGCCTGGTGCGCTGGCAGGGTGGTGAGTTGAAGCACTTGCGTGAGGCTATTGACAGGTCGGGGGAGGTCTTGCTGCTGGGTGAGCACGTCCAAATGGTGAGCAAGGAACGGGGACAGAGAATCTGGGACTTCCCACTCAATTGCTTCCCAGGTCAGTGCAATGCCAACGTCGTCGCCCGTAACGAAGAGTTGCTTCTCATTGGTGGATTCGGCGATGTCTACAACATGATTGCGCCGGTGCGGGTGAAGGACGGCAAGGAGGTCTGGACTTCCTGGCTCTCCGTCTGTCCCTTCACCAAGGCTGCCCTGGTCGACGGTGACATCGTCTTGCTTTGCTCCTCGGGCGGAACGCTTCTGCAACGCATCGACCTTGAAAGCAGGCGCACTGAATTCGCACAGCCCACTCCGAAATCGGGATTCGCGCCGCAGCGGTTCTGGGCAAGCTCGAAGCATATCTTCATCGAAGGCGAGGCCGGCGGCCAGCGCAAACTGGCCGTCTTCAGCACCAAGGATGGTAAGCCTGTCCGTAGCTTCAAAGTCAAGGTGGAAGGTGATTCGGTGGGATTCCTGGTCTCTCCCGAGGAGGGTCGTTTTGTCCCCTGGCAGCGAAAAGGTGCTAACTGGCTCGCCTGGGGCATGGAAGCGACCACCGGCAAGGTCATCTGGCACCACAAGTTTGCCGAGGCCAGACTAATCGGCCAGACCGGGGCAATCGAAGTCCTACTTGCCAGCAACAAGGAGGGACACGCGCTCGTGGGCCTGAACCTTGTCTCCGGTGAGACGGCATATTCACTTCCTTTGCCTGGCGCGGCCCCCACTGCCTGGCTTCACGCCGGCCACCTCTTCGCTGGCCTCGCCGACGGCTCCTTCCTGGTGGCGGACGCGGTCAGCGGCCACCCGCAGCACCTCGGCCTCGCCCCTACCCCGCCCAAGGCTACTCGCTCAAAGTTCTACGTCGGGCAGGGAGCGGGGCACGTAGTCGTCCTCGACGACCAGTCAGTAACTGTCTATGAGGGGGAACATCTTGACCAGCGGACCGCGTCAATCACCGCTCTCCTGGATAACGAAGACCTCGACAGTGCAGAGAAACTTTACAACTCCCTGGCCCCCTTTCTATCCATGGTCCCAGCCGTAGAGACCCTCAGACAGGAACTTCTGGCGTACCGCTTCCTGCAGGCGTTGGTGGCGGTTCGAAAGGGCGAGTTGGAGGAAGTGGGACCGTTGCTCTCTCCCTGGCTCGACGGGCAGCGAAAGGAGCAGACCGCCGCCTTGCACCACTACACCCATTTGCTGCGAGTAGCGATTCCGATGGCCTTGGTCAACGGCGGCGAAGTCGACGACATGCTATTGGACATTCTCTCACTCCTCGAAGCCCGGGCAGCCCGTCCCAGCTTCTTCGCTAAGGGTGGGCCGTCGCGCACTGCATTCGTAGCGACCGCGGTTGCCCTTGCACTGGGGGTCAAGACAACAGCCCGGGTGAGTGCCGCATTTGACCTGCTCAGGCGACTGCACGCGATACCCGAGCTTTCTCCGATCATGGAAGGCCACCCATACTGGACTCACTTCCTCGTTTCAGAGGTGCGCACCACCCTTTCGGCTGCGGACGAGGCCAGCGGGATCTATGAGTGGGGAGTGGCTGCTGAGCTCCTCCATGACCTCTCCGACCTCCCTATGGCCACCCGTCTCTTCGAGTCTACCTGGGATCCCTGGATCGATGCCCAGGGGGCCTATCTACTTCCCGCTGAGATTCAATCCCGAAAGGTTCCCGAGCTGATTGCAGCCCTCCGCAAGAAGCTGGACAGAGGTTCCGGAGCATTGCTGAACGAGACTGCGCAGGAGGTATGCGAGGAGCGCTGCCGACTAACCGAACGCCACTGTCCGGGAACCTGCACCATGGATGACGAGTGTGCCAAAGCCGCACGTGCCTGTGTTCGCTCCTGCGGCAGGGGTGGGCCCAGGTACTCTCCGCCACAGTTCATTATGCCTCCTGGGTCGCCAGGATTCGCCTCGTGTCGATAGGAGAATGTCCGTGAACTTCCTGCTCAAAATGGCCATGACCACCATCCTCTTGACCTCCGCCTGCGGCAACGGCACTGACAAGAAGACCACGGACATAGTACCCATTGACGCTGCAACTGACGGGGGCGAGACAAGAGGCGAGGAGTGCAAGCGGTTCAAGCTCGTTGGCCAGCCGTGTGACGACGACTGCGAGTGCTTGGGTAATCTCTGCCTGCTCAACGAATACGCTCCCTTTCGCTATTGCACCAAGAGCTGCGGGGATTCACCTCCTGGTACTCACTGCGAACCAGACGTGCCCGGAGCACCCTGGAACAGCCTTTGCGTCAAGTTTCCCGCCAAGGAGTTTCTCGTCGAGCCCTCTCAATTCTGCGCCCCACTTTGCGAGGAAATGTCTGACTGCGTTGCTCTTGGAGCCCCCTGGGAAACCTGCCAGGGCCCCCTCTGGCTCGGCAATCCGCTCTACCCATCTGTGCCCGAACAGGTCTGCATTTCGCCGTCGGCCCAGGGACATGAGCCGGTCAATCCCGACACCTGCGAAGGTTGGGACGGGCTCTACACCGAATTCGGCCTCGAACGGACCACCTGCGCAGCCTACTGCGATTTTCTCGACACGTGTCAGCTCCTCGATAGCGCAACATCTCTTACCTGCTGCGCTTTCCACTGCACCAGCAGGATGGTCCCCAACGGAAAGGTGGACAAAGCGTATTTCATGGACATTCGCTGCTACGTGGACACCTACAACGGCTTCCAGAACACTGCCCTGGTCTGCACCCAACCGCAGGACAAATGCGGAGCTGACCCGGACCAACCGTAAGCCGGACACTTTCACACGCCTAGTCCTTGCAGCGCTTATCACCTTTGGGGCAGATGAAGCGGATGTGGATGTGGTCGTCGTGGCCATCTGAATGTTGAATGATGCCACCGCCGCCACTCTTGCGCGGATACTGAAAGATCCGGTCGATATAGGATTGCTTGAAACGCCGCTTCTTCAGATGCTTGTAAAGGACCTCTTGCAGTTCATGGTTAATGAACATGTACTTGACCTTCCGGGTATCGAGAAAGGTCTGAATGAGAAACCAGGTCTTGCGGGCATCAATGTTCTTGGCGTTGGTTCTGATAAGACTCTTAACGGGCTGAAACTTCTTCTTGTGGAAATACCCGACATCAACGTCCCGGCCGCTCTGGTGAGAAGCATGAGGACCAAACTTCCCACCTTTCCTCTGGCTCAAATTGCCAACAATAATAGTGGGACCCTTCGGGTACTTCTGAATGACTTTCCCGAAGCACTCGATGAGAAGCGTGACGGTCTCATTGGTCGCGTAGATGTTGCGCCGCCGGCCATAGGTGTACCCCGGACCCTTAGGCATCTTCTCGCCATTGACCAAACGGCCACCAAAGGGGCGGCCCACCGACTCCGACTTCTTCTCCGGCCCAGGCACCAGAAAGGCCAGCTTGTCCCCGGGATGGATCAGGTTTCCCTTTATCCGATTCATGCTACGCAGTAACTCGATGTCCACCTTGAGCTTGCGCGCAATGCGGCGCAGGTTATCCCCGGACTTCACAACGTAGAAGGTGCGGCGCTTACCTCGCACCGGTATCCGGGACTTGATCTTCAGCTTAGCCCCGACTCTGAGGTGACGGGGGTCCTTGGTGGTTTTGGGATTCCACCGTTTGATTTGCTTAATGGTAACACCATACTGCGCCGCAATCTTCTCGAGCGTATCGCCCTTTTGCACCACATACGAATAGCGCTTCCGGCCCTTCCGGTCCTTGGTGCTGCCGTTCGAGACATCAATTGAGTGCTCCGGAGGACTGGCCAGAAGTCCCGAAATGTCAGGACAAACCAACACCATTACGAAGAGTGCAATGGCAATCTGGCCGCGCCGGGTCAATTCTACCTCCAAAGGTTGCCCAAACAGACGCTCGATGATGCGACGACCCACCGCCAATTGTCAAGGCGACGCTTGTTTAGGGGCTTTGAAAGTGATACATTGCCGCGGTGTTGAGTACGAGGTGAGGTGCAGATGTTCACTGTGGCGAAATGGTGTCCGGTGTGCTGCTTCCCAGCCCAGTCTCCGGAGGAGGAACGAGTCCTTTGCCGGGAGTGTGGGGGAACGGGTCGTATTCGCTGCACTCGCTGCATCTGTCTGACCTGCTCAGGAACTGGTCAAGTCCACTGCTCTGGCTGCGATGCCGGCCGAGTTGCCTGCAAGGTCTGCCGCGGGACCGGAACTCCACGGGGCTTCTTTCGCCGAGGGCCCTGCAAGAACTGCGAAGGAACCGGACAGGAGTACCATGGCGTCTGTGATGGTGCCGGTGAAGTAGCTTGTCTCGATTGCTCAGGCATCGGTTCAGAGGGAGAGTGCGACCACTGCGGCGGTAAGGGTGATATGCGCTGCCAGTTCTGTCACGGCGCAGGCCTGGCACCATCTGGTGCGCTTCTCGGACAGGCGCGCAAGAGTTCACTGTCACGCATTCTCAAGGAACTCCCTTCCGTCCAGTCCGATGCCCAGGGTGAATTATTGGGGCTTGACGATACCCTCGTTCGAGTCGTCGGTTTCCTGGGGAATATCCACTGGTCATTCGGGGTCAACACCGAGGATCGAGAACACGAAATGGCCCTCCTTGAAAACCGGGTGCACCTACGCGCTGCGGCCCTCGCCACCCAGGGACAACGGGTGCAAATACGCTACCGCTTCCTCGACGTCATACGGACGGGAAATGATGCTTTCAGGACTACTTATCGTGAGTCGAAGAAGGACTGGCGATAGCTCTTACGTTTCTTAGAAAGCGCTGCCAGCCCAGCCGACGGATGGTGGTGTCGCTAAACCGCTCCAGGAACTCCTTCTCATCCATGGCCAGCAACTCCCCGACCGGAAAACTGCGCAACGATGGGTCTGCTCCGGTGCTCTCCGGTAACCCCTCATTCATGGGACATACCTCCTGACAACGGTCGCACCCGAAGACTCTTCCACCCAGCACTGCGGCGACGGGCTCCGGCAGCTTCGCGTCATCTGCTTCGGTGGTCCAGTAGGAGAGACACTTGCGCGAGTCAAGGCTGCCGTCATCTTGCAGAGCTCCCCCCGGGCAAGCGTCAATGCACCGCCGGCACTCCGTACAAGCCGATGGTTCCGCGAGTGGGACGTCACATACCAGCGGCGCGTCGGTGACAATGCCGCCAATGAAGAACCAGGAACCAAAGCGAGGATGGGTCAGCAAGGTGTTACGGCCCATGACACCGAGACCAGCTCTGGCCGCCAGCACCTTCTCCATTACCGGCGCAGCGTCGGTGAAAGCGCGAAAGCGGAACCCAGCAGCCCCAATCGCCCGCTTGAGTGGCTGCAGCATGCGCCGCATCGAGACATGGTAGTCCTCGCCAACAGCGTGTTGCGAGATGATTGCAGTATGCTCTTCCGCCCGCTCATGGGCAGCCAAGGCCCCGTATGATTTGACCACCATCAAAGCGCGCTTTGATGGCGGGAAGAAAGCAGCGGGGTCAATCCGCAAATCCCGCCGGCGACCCATATACCACATCCCCGCGTCATACCCCCGGGCGAGCCACTCGTCGAGACGCAACATCTCCGGCCAGGTATCGGCCTGGCAGACGCCGGCATCGTCGAATCCTGACGCTTTGGCCAACTCCTTCAAACTGGCAGTAAGCTGCTCGTCGTCCACTTCATCCCCGAGGTTGGTTGAAAGGCGAAGCGAGGCGCGCTAGAGTAGCACGAGGAGGATTTGCTGCCAATGGCACGAGTAGAGGCAGGAGGCTATACCTGTATCGGCGAATCTGTCGCCGGCATCGGCACCACGCTGGTAGTTAAGGAGCTGAAGCTCTGCTTTGACCTCGGTTTATTGCCCTCCGCCGCCCTTTCCACGAACAATATCTTCCTCAGCCATGCTCACACCGACCATTGCGGTGAGATCTTCAATTATCTGGCGGTGCGAGCCCTCGAACATCGTAATCTCGCAACCATCTTTGCGCCCCCGGCAATGGCCCAGGGATTGTCGCAACTTCTCAAGGACTGGCAGCGCTTTTCTGCCTCTACCTTCGACTACCGGATAATCCAGTGTTTTCCCGGCGCGCCAGTACCGCTGAAGAACCAGACGACGGTCAAAGCCCTGGATCTTGCCCATCAGCCGGCGACGGTTGGCTACCTTGTGGAAGAGACGGTCCAGAAGCTGCGGGCCGTGCACAACACCTTGCCATCATACGAAATCGCGATGCGCAAAAAACGGGGCGACAACGACCTCTTCTATGAGCAGGTACGACCGCTTTTTGCCTACGTCCCCGATACCTTGCCCGAAGGTCTTGACGCTCTACCGGACGAAGCCTGGCAGGCGCGTGTGCTCGCGGTTGAGGCAACCTTCCTCGACGACCGCAAGCCTCTTGAGAAGGTGCGTCAGGGTAGACATCTGCGGCTCGATGATATCCTCGAGCGGTTGGAGCGCTTCACGGGAGAGCATCTGCTGCTCTTCCACTTCTCAAAGATCTATACCCCCGACGAGGTCCGGGATATCGTGACCCGGCGGCTCCCGCCCGAATGGCTGGAACGGGTGAGGCTTTTCCAGTAGCCCCCTACTTCTTGATATTCAGATTCAGGTTTGTCACCTGTCCCTTGTGGATTGAGAACTTCACCCGACGGCTGATGCCTAGCGCCGGAATGGAGAGAGTCCCGATATGGGTACCAGGGGCGAGCTCTAAACCAAAGACGGGGGAGGTCCGCCCCAGAGGGATATCGTCGATGGCAACTTCCGCAGGGGGAAAAGTGCGTAGATTGAGAAGGCCGATGTCCAATTCGGGAATAACGATGTCCCGGAAGTGCGCTACACCGGTGCGCCGCTCGACTACCCCGCGCACCATCTCCACGATCTTGGCATAACGCAGGTCCTCCAGCAGGTCGGGACCTTTGACGAGGAAGCTGTTGGCCTTGCCATCCAGCCCGAAATCGATGCGATAGGCCAATGCCATTTCGTCCTCCGCCGCCGCATCTGCAAGGGTCAGAGCATCGAGCCGGTAGAGCTTCTTCAAGAGAGTCTCCGCTTCCAGCCGAGAGATGAGGGCCACCCGGTTGTCATAAACCGGCACCCGCGGGTACTGCTTGACCTGTGAGACTATAGCTGTCTCCCCCATAACACGAATTGCATACTGAACAGCGTGAAAGGGAGTGGCACCACCTTCCACCGAGAGATGAACATGGTTGAAGTAGGAGAGCACGGGAGTCGGTGGCGGCTGCACTTCTGCTTCATCTGCACGGCCCGTTCCACCTGTCCATTGGAGAGAGAAGAGCGTCAGGAGCGAAAGAAGGGAACGTTGCAACATGAAAAACCTCCTAAGGTACGCCTCGCCAATACTCCGGTCCCAGTCGCCAGCTAGATAAGACATCACGGCCACTCTTGCGAGTCCACTCCAGGGCAAATCGACGCGCGTCAGCCAGCCGCTCCAACCCCGAAACGGCGAATAGCGGAGTGCCATCTTCGCCCACTATGACGGGGGCATAGGCAACTATCAGCCGGTCCACCAGCGAAGCCTGGAGCAGTGCACCAGCCACTTGACTACCACCGTCAACCAGCAGGCGAGCGACACCTCGAGAACCCAGACGTTCCAGCACCTCGGTAAGGAGGAGCCCGCCGTCCGTCTCCTCAACGCGCTCCACGGCGACTCCCAACTCACGTAATCCCTGCTCCCGCTCGCGGGATGACCCCTGGCCGGTGAAGACGACCGTCGGCAAACGGTCCTGATCGGCGAAGAGCCTCAGACTATCTGGCAAGTCGAGAGAGCGGGAGAGAACCACGCGTAGCGGCCTGGTTATTGGCTGAGCGTGGCGTACTGTGAGCTCAGGGTCGTCCTGCGCAGCAGTCCGCCCCCCCACCAACACCGCGTTGTGGTCCCGCCGCAAGCGATGGGTAAAACGGTTGGTCTCCGGCCCAGTGAACCAGTTGGAGTCACCACTGCGAGTGGCGATATAGCCATCCACCGAAGCTGCCAGCTTCAAGGTAACAAATGGCCGACCGGTGGCCATGAACTTGAAATAGGGGTCGTTTATCTTTCGGCATCGCTCTTCTTCGACACCCAGCACCACATCAATGCCGGCCTCTCGCAACAGGGAAACTCCCCGGCCTCGCTCCCGGGGATTGGGGTCCAGCACCCCGATCACGACCCGCTTGACCCCCGCCGCAACGATGCGGTCAACGCATGGGGGGGTTCGACCGAAATGGGAGCAGGGCTCCAGAGAGACCACGAGGTCAGCGCCCCTGGCTGCCGCACCCACCTCTTCCAACACCACAGCTTCGGCATGAGCGTCCCCTACCCGGCGATGGTAACCGGTAGTAAGGAGTCTACCGTTCTTGACGACTACCGCACCAACCAGAGGATTGGGACCAGTGTTGCCATATCCCTTGCGCGCGGCGCGCAGGGCTGCTCGCATGAGAACCGACCAATCCATCAACCATCACCATCCAGGGTCGACAGCAAAGTCCTGAATTCGTCGATGGATTTGAAATCACCGTATACGCTTTGGAAGCGAACGTAGGCTACGTGGTCCGTGCGCTTCAGGAAGAGGAGAGCCTCCCGTCCAATGGCCTCGGTGGAGACTTCCTTGACGAATTGCTCCGAGAGAATCCGTTCAAGGTCGTCGAGAAAATCTTCGATGGCGTCGTCCGGTATCGGCCTCTTCCAGGTTGCGCGCAGCAACCCTTCCCTGACCTTGTCTCGCTCAAAGGGTACCCGGCCGCCATCCCGCTTGAGGACCGTTGGCAACCGGCGCTCGATTCGCTCGAATGTGGTGAAGCGGCGGCCGCAGCCACCCTCCGTCGTGTCGCAGTGGCGTCGCCGACGAATCTCATCGCCGCCTCGGGCATCACGAGAGTCCACAACTTTGGTACGAGGGGCTTTGCAAAATGGACATCGCATGGTTACTTCCCCCCGCTACGTTCCAGCACCGAAATCTTGTCGAGCCGGGGCTGGTGCCTTGCTTCAAAGTCCGTATCGAGCCAGGTTTGAACAATCTCTGCTGCCAGTTCGGGAGCAAGCAATCGCCCGCCGAGACAGATCACATTTGCGTTGTTGTGCTCCGCTGCCAAACGAGCCGTCGTCACCGAGGAAACCAGTGCCGCCCGGACCCCCCGCACCTTATTTGCCGCGATGCTGATGCCGATACCGGTGCCACAGACGAGCAATCCACGCTCGGCGCGGCCGTCCGCTACTCGCTCGCCTACAGCGCGGGCGAAATCGGGGTAGTCAACGCTCTCGGGGCCATTGCATCCGAGGTCCTGAACGTCGTGGCCAACGCTGGTCAAGTACTCTTTAAGCGCATCTTTCAGCAAGTAGCCGCCATGATCCGCGCCCAACGCGATCTTCATCCGTTACCCTCTCTTGAATCTACTGAATAAGACCAATCATTTCGGGAGTATCATCGCCATCTAGACGTATTCCCATAACGCCCACTCGTTGGGCCTGTCGGCGGGGCACCTGGGCCCCCCAGAAGCAGAGCAGCCGACCCCGCTTGGTGGCAATCAGGACGCGGCCCGCTTCCGGGCAACCTGCGGCATCTACAACCGGGGTCCGCCAGACCCTACGGCCCAGACTTGCACCCTTGCGGCTGGGGATTTCGTTGGGGGGCAGGCGTAGGACATTGCCATTCTTGCCCAGCAGGATCACATCATCCTCCGGGCCCACACCGACGACTGCCACAGCCTCGCCCCCACGCTCACCATCGAACCGCAAACGGTAGACACCCATGGAAGTACGAGAAGAAAGCTTCAAGCCATCCCGTTCGAATGCAACGCTCCGGCCGTTGCGGGTTACCACCACAACCCGGGAGAAATCGGCAGGAAGTGTGGCCGCAGCAGCCAGCCGGTCCCCCGGGGCGAGTTTCATGACGACAGTACCCTGGCTGCGAACCCGCTTGATCAGTGAAACGGGGATCACCTTCAGGCGACCCTGCTTGGAAACCGTGGAGAGAAATCCATCCCGCTGGTCAAGGGAGAGCAGCGCAACGGCCCTCTCGCCCCGGCGCAAGGAGGGCATGCGCAATGCGGCTTGTCCCTCCCCGGCCCCGAAGGAAACGAAGGGAACACCGGAGGAGTCTACAGGGTAGAGAAGCCCGGCAGAGGAGAGGAGATGGAGATGAAATCCGGGACGGGCTGTAAAGCAGAGCTTCACGCGTTTGATGTCCGCCAGATTGCGCCCCTTGGCGGCCCGTGACGTGACGGGGAGATTGCGGGTGAGAACACGGGACATACCTCCACGACCCCAGACCAGGAAGAGCGCGGCCTGCGCCTCAACCCAGGCGGCGAACTCCTTGTTGAAGGATTTGAAATTGCCAAACTCCAAGCGAATCACTTCAAAGAGAAGAGGTCGCTGCTCTGCCACCAGAGTATCAGTCAACTCCCCTACCGAATCACCCATCAACTCCAAAACGGTGTGAAAGATCCGCTCCCGCTCCCACCGTCGCTCTTCTGCAGCTACGTCGGGGCGGATGTCCAACGCTTCCAGGGCTGTTTCTATTGAACCAAATTCGGTCACCAGAGCCTGCGCCAGGCGGGGCTCGGCAACCAGGACGTTCTCGAGCGTGAGGGGTTCGCCGCTGTCAAAACGAGACTGTAGATAGGAGAGCACATCGGCCGCACCAAGGGGGTCACCAATTTCATCCTTGAGCAAAAGAGCCAGCCCATTGCAATAGCTGGAGAAGCGGCTACGAATCTTGAAGTGCAATTCAGGATTGCGAGTTCTGAAACGACTCTCGACGACATCTCGTGCCTTGGCCTCCAGGAGGGTCCGGCCCAACTCTTCGAGGAGCGCCTCGTCCTTATCCGAGCGCTCGGCTACTGCAACCTCGGAGCCACCGAAAAGAACCCCCTGCTTCTTCCGTCCCTTGCTCTTGCTCATCCTCTCCCTCCTGAACCCGAACCGGGTATCATGGTGCAGGCACTTGCAAGTCTGCGGCCCCACCCTCGCATCCGTCAAAGTCGACGGGGACGAAGGTCAGGCTAGCGCTGCCTCCCAAGCTCTCTGCCGAGATAGAAAGCACATGCGGTAGACCCGGGTACTCCATCGCGCTGGACAGGCCCACCGTTCCATGGCCCTGCACGCCGTCAACCTCTGCCCCAGCGTCATCGGTAACCATGAGATCCACCGGATCTGCCTCAAGGTCCTGTACCCACAGACCGAGATGCAATGTCTGGCCATCCCAGTAGGCCTCGCCAACATGGTTGATGCGTGGACAACTATTATCGTATCGGGTCTCGTTGTCGCAGCCGACTATCGAGACCATCAGGGCGACAGCAATGGTCGTACCCGTCAAAACAAACTTACCACTTCCTCTCATCACGCCTTGCTCCACTCTCCGTCCGACTGCCAACATGGCCCCAGAGCGATCGATTATAGAGCCGTAGCGAGGGAAGTAAAGAGCGCACCGCGCGCGTCGCGTCACATGCGAAACATACGAGCAATCATGTCACTATACGAACTCCCACGAACCCAAGGGACTGGTGCAATCCACCCGAATGGCCGCAGGGAGCGTGGAGGGGCACGCCTCGGGACCGACGAAAAGTCGCAGTCCGAGGGGCTCCCCTCTTCCCACTGCCAGGGTGCTACGCGACCCTGGCTCAATTCGGACCACTCGAACGGCCAAAGGGAGCGTGGAGGGGCACGCCTCGGGACCGACGAAAAGTCGCAGTCCGAGGGGCTCCCCGGAAGCAGAGCGACCGTAGGCCATACGTACATTGACACCGAACAGACTTCTAGAGTTGGCCGTAGCCTTCCAGTTCGGCCAGGGCGTTGCGCAGAGAGATGATCGTGTTGTAGGCGGAAACGATGGCATCGTGCTCCTGCCGCAGCTTGTCCGGGTCCCTCTCTTCTGCCTTGAGCTCCCGGCGGAATCGCTTGATCGCACCAACAAAGCCCTCAACCTGGTCCACATACGCCTTGAACGTAACGTGCAGGTCCGCCTTGCCATCCGCAAAAGCCTTGAGTTCCTCGTAGGCCGCAACGAAATCATCAATGGCCTTCTCAATGGCATCAATATCACTCTCATAAGAGTCGATTATCCGCAAGGTCTGCTTGGCCTTGAAGTGCGCCTGCCGGAATTGGTATCCGTATGTGGTCTTGTCGTCAAAGTCAGCCAGTTCGGCCTCCATCTGCTTGTCTTCTTCCACGCTCAGCGCAGCTTCCATCTGCCGCAGAGCCTTGTCGAAACGCTCCTGGGCGAGCCGCATCTTGCCATGAATCTCCTTGCCCCGGGCAAAGTCATCATCCTTGAAATCTTCGGCATCATAGTAAGCTCGAGCGTCACCGTAGATTCTTGCCAGCTCCTGACAAGAGCCGTAAAGCTCGTTGGCCAGCGGGTGGAGATGCTTGTACTTCTCGGGCCCTGCATCGGCCGCGGCATCAAAGGCCTCCTTGATCGTCTTCAGAGCCATATCGTAATTCCCGGATCCAAAGAAGTTGATCCGGCCCAGTTCCGCTGACGGCTCCTTGTCCAGGGGAATGGCTCGAGAATAGTTGTCGACAATATCCTGGAAGCTGTTGAGCACCTCATTGTAGCCCTTGGCGTAGGCGCTGAGCATCTGCTGCACCGGGTCGGTCTCCTGCTTCACCTGATTGGTCACCTGCTCCACTGCCTTTTCAGCCGACTCCTTCAACTCCTTCAGCTTCTCACAACCGGCCAATGAACCCACCAGCAAGATGGCCATCAAGGTCCCAAGTATACGCATAATCTCTCCTTGCCCCGCGGGCTCTTCCAAAAGAACTGTCGCCAGTCTAACATGGCAGGAATTGCCGTTCAATGAATGTGCGTCCTGTGGCCAGGAGGCACGATCTGATCACGGCTGTACCCCGGTCCGTTCTTGAAGGGAGGTATGGCGTTA